>JAHIZT010000081.1 GCA_018814355.1 Candidatus Thermoplasmatota archaeon
CGAAGTGGGCGGCCAGCCTAGCGGCTCCCTCCTGCGGGTGCCTCAGGACGATGACATCGCAGTAGGAATCGACCATCCGGATCGTGTCTGCCAGGGTTTCACCCTTAGCTACGGACGCTCCTGCTGGCTGGTCGAATCCAAGCACCCTTCCACCGAGGCGCGTCATGGCTGCATCGAAGGACAGTCTCGTCCTAGTCGACGGCTCATAGAACAGCGATCCCAGGACGTGTCCCTCCAGGAGCACGCTCCTTTCCTCCCCCTTCGCGATCGGCACCATCTTCTCTGCGAGCTTCAAGACATGCTCGATCTGCTCTCTTGAAAAATCACGGATGGAGACGATGTCCATCCCTTTGAAGTTAGTCGACATCGACAGATAATCAGCTGATAGAATTTAATCCTTTCATGAAAAAGAGTGACACGCACGGAGGAGTCGGGACGAATGCCGGGCGCCTTCACACGAGGTCAAAGTCGTCGATTGCGCTATTCATGTTGTCGAACCAATCATCAGCGCACTTGTGCAGCTTCGTCTTGAGAGCATCCGGCGATACGGCCGTGTACAAATGGTAGTATCCTCCGCGTTCGATCGATTTCGTATCCCTGAAAGCGAGCCCCGATGCCACCAGCTTCTGGAACGCGCGATAGACCGTGCTCCTGTCCCTCTTTACGACAGGGGCGAGGTCGTCCGCCCGGAGCGGCCCCTGTTTCACCAGCTTCTTGTAGATAGCCAGCTCAAAATCGGAAAGCCTGTAGAGGCACTTCACGATATCCCTACATGAGGCGTCTCCTGCGAGTATCTTCTGCGGATCGACCATATTGCACGGTATTGCCAAATTTATACTTAACCGTTTTCAATCCACGGCAGGCCAGCATCTGAGGATCGTGCAACGTGAAAACCTTTATCTAGAGGCTAGCAAATCGCCTATGCGCGGTATTGTCAATACCGTGGGAGAGATTCTCTTGGAAAAGCAAGCAACGCTTGATGCGAGAGGGCTCATGTGCCCCATGCCGATCGTGCATCTCGCAAAGAAGGTCAAGGAGATGAAGTCCGGCCAGGTGCTCGAACTCTTGGCCGACGATGTCGGAGCGAAGGAAGACGTCCCTGCCTGGTGCTCGAGGACCGGCAATCAGCTGGTCGGCACTGAGGAAGAGGGCAAGCTGCTCAAATTCTACGTAAGAATCAAGTGAGTCTTTGGTGTGAAAGGAGAAATGAACAGATGACAGACAAGTTTTGTATGGTAGTCAGCGAAGGGACTTTCGACAAGGCAATGATGCCGCTCATAATGGGAACGACCGCAGCCGCCATGGGCTCCGAAGTGCATGTGTTCTACACGTTCTTCGGAACCAAGCTCGTGACGGCCAAGGGTTCGAAACCCAAGCTCCCCGGCATGTTCAGGTTGTTCACCGGCATGTTCGTGAAGAAGATGAAGGCTGGGGGCATAGGCAGCTACGCAGAGACGATGCAGCAGGCAAAGGAGATGGGCATCAACTTCTACGCATGCAGCACCACGATGGGGCTCATGGGGATCAAGGAGAGCGACCTGCTCCCAGGTGTCAAGGTGCTTGGGGCCGCAGCATTCCTGAAGCTCGCATCGGAAGCGAAGACCACGCTGTTCATCGGCTGAGCGTGACAGAATGCCGAAAACCGCCTTCGTCGTCCTGAAATCCCCGCAGGAGCAGGACCCGACCCACTTCGTGAGACGATTCTCAGAGAAGCAGGACGCGAGCGTGATACTGCTCGAGGACGGCGTCTTTCAGGCGCTCGTGGCTCCAGCCGCAGACAGGCTGGCTAACGCAGCGGCCGAGGTCCTGGTCTCCAGAGGTGACATCGAGGCGAGAGGGTTCTCGGCATCGGACCTCAAGGTCGGCAAGTCAGCCGAATACGCAGACATCATAGACTGCATCATGGAGCGGACCGAGCGCACCGTGACCGTGTGAGGTGGAAAAATGCCAAAGACACTCACTATCCTGCTCAGGACCGGTTCCATGATGGCAATGGACGCGAATGTGGCGGTCGAACTAGCCAAGGCCGCCATGGCGAAAGGGTACAAGGTCAACCTGTTCGGCTACGGCGAGGGCGTCACGGCGGTGAAGAAAGGACAGAACCCGAAGAGGTTTCCAAACGTCGGAAAGGAACTGGAAGAGGCCCAGAAGGAAGGCGTCACCACTGCGATATGCGAGACTTGTTTCGCGGCCAGAGGCTTCGAGCGCGGAGAGGAGATACCAGGTGCCAAGGTCGGCAGCCTGACAAATGACTTTTTCAAGTTCGTGTCCGAGTCCGACAGGCTCGTGACCATTGCGAGGTGATCGAATGGCATCTTCAACTCTTGTGCTGATAACCAAGGCTCCATACGGCCTCGAGGATGCATTCGCCGGATTGAGACTTGGTCTCGCGATGAGTGTGAACGGCATGAAGACCTCGGTCATAATGCTCGAAGATGGCGTCTATAACGCGATCGGGAACCAGAAGCCTGAGGCCGTGCGGATGCCGTCCAACGTCGATGCCACCAAGGAGCTCTACGACTTCGATGTCCCAGTCTACGTAGTCAGGGAGGACCTGGCCGCAAGGGGGATTCCGGAATCGAAGCTCTTCGACGGGCTCAAGGTCGTTCCGGCGCAGAAGGCGAAGGAACTGCTCGCAGAGCACGAATTGATCACGACATTCTAATTTCTTGGGGAGGCTTTCCTCCCAGTCAATTCCTTTTATAGTTGCGTACACAATCACTTCGCGTGCATTTCGAGATCTTGGAACGGGACGGACTGGCCCGCATAGGCGTCATCGACATGGACGGTAAGAAGCACACGAGCCCGGTGCTGGCCCATATAGACACCGACCGCTACCCCGCGCCTGCTGGATCCCTCAGGCTGAAGCGCTCAGAAGAGGGAGGAAGGAGGGACCTGCTCATCAATCCTTCTGGCTTTGTGGAACCACGATCACCAGGGGAAAGACCCGCGGATCTCCATCCTGGATTCCGGGGGTCGCCATACGCAGATGCAACGCTAGAGGGCGGTCTAGCGGCAATCGAGGAAACCGCATCATCGCTTCTGGATTCCAGGAAGTTCGTCGACTCCATCTTGCGACTGAAGCATGGACAGAGACTGCTGCAGCCCGCCTTCTGCTCTGTCATGGGCCTCCCCAACAGGTTGGCATTCCTCTCATACTGCGGGTTCGACGTTTTCGACTCGCTCCCGCTGATAATGGCCGCCGAGAACGGCGGCTTCTTGACAGGGACAGGCATGCTCGACTATGGCAAGATCAAGGACCTTCCATGCTCCTGCCCTGCCTGCGCCTCAGGCAGGCGCGGGCGAGAAGAGCTCCTTCAGCACAATTACAGAACTGCCGAGATCGAGTTGAGACTGGTCAGGCACACCATATCGGAGGGACGGCTAAGGGAGCTGGTGGAGTCGAGGATCAGGAGCGACCCCTGGCTCGTGCAGAACTTGAGGCTACTCGACTTTGAGCACTACGACCTCCAAGAGCTGCACACGCCGATCAGGGGCGCACCTTTTCATGCGGGCTCGAAGGAGTCTCTCACACGGCCGGACATCGTCAGATGGAGGAGGCGGCTCGAGCAGAGGTTCAAGAAGCCAGCAGGGACGAAGGTCCTGCTCCTGATACCGTGTTCCGCCAGGAAGCCATATTCCCTATCACAGTCGCATGTCAGATTCAGACAGGCGATCTGGTCAAGCGGAAAGGCGGATTTCGTGCACGAGGTCATCGTCACTTCCCCGCTGGGCCTTGTGCCGAGGGAGCTAGAGCTTTTCTATCCGGCGCAGGACTACGACATACCAGTGACGGGGCACTGGGACCTGGACGAGAAGAGGATGGCGGAGGATATGGTCTCATGGCTCGTGTCCACACAGAAGTATGATCTCGTCATCTCCCATCTCGCAGATGAGAGGGAGCCCGTCAACTCCGTGCTCAAGGACTTCGTCGATACATCACTTGGTCATCCGGGATCGAAGGAGAGCCTGAAACGATTGGAGGACGAGCTGAGAGAACGCGTTTCGGACGCGACAATGAATCACCGCAGAGCGCGGGATCTCGAGGACATGCGGTCGCTTTGCAGGTTCCAGTTCGGCCAGGCTGGCGAAACTCTGTGCGACGATGCCAAGATAGTCGGTCGCTGGCCGAACCTGAAGATACTGAAAGGTCAGGAGCAACTGGGGATGCTGACGGGTGACCGCGGGATGATCTCTCTAACATTGGAGGGAGCCAAGGTGCTCGCCGCGTCCGGAACATACTCTGTTGAGATAGAGGACTTCAAACCCAAGGGCAACTTGTTCGCCGTCGGCGTGGAGAAGGTGAGTCCGGAGATTCGCATCGGAGACGACGTCGCTGTGGTGCACAAGGGTGATGTGAGAGCAGTAGGCGTTGCCACGATGAGCCCAGCGGAGATGGCGCTTGCGGATCGGGGAGAGGCCGTTCACATCAGGCATGCACTCTGAGACGCACTTTCCAGAGGCCAGACTACTTTCGCGCATCTCCTGATGTAAGGTTATTGACCTTCATTTCCACTAGAGGTCATTACAGGAAAGGTGACATGAATGGTGGATGCCGATCATTACAGCTGGGAAGAAGTCTACGACCTTCTAGGATGCGAGCCGGAGATCGAACCAGCAGCTGAATATTAACAAACATCCCGGATAGGTAGGATCACATGCTCCTCCTACCTATCACCCCATCTCTCTTTTTCTCTCATCCTTTTTCGCTTCTGACCCATGATGCTGATGAAGCCGCATCGGAATATTCCCAGAGCTATGATGAAGTTTGACGAGTTGTGCTGAACGTGATGCTCCTAGAGGAGACGGTGGTCTTTGGCTCACGAAAAACTTAAGACTGATAGTGAGTATCCCCGTCTGTCAGGAAATATGGGATGCGATGCTTCTGTGGTTCTGCAGGGCGTCTTCGAGAGCCATAGGCCTAGCACTATTCCTGTCTCAGGCGTGCCGATGAACCTGGACAAGCCCGAGGTGAGGGCGATGGACGCTAAGTCGGGTGGGTACACCACTCAACCTCAACCTAGCGGAAGCAAGGCCGTCGCGCGCGTGGTGGTCGTCGACGACCAGGACTTCATTAGGGAGCTCTACAAGGACTTCCTGGAATCAAAGGGTATCACGGTCTTCGCGGCAAGGGATGGAGATGAGGCAGTCCGTGTTTTCAAGTCCATGACAAACAGGCCTGACGCCATCATCATGGACCACAGGATGCCGGGTAAGGACGGCATAGAGACCACCAAGGAGATCCTCAGGATAGACCCTCGGGTCCCAATCATATTCTCTAGCGCAGATGAATCCGTAAGGGAGGATGCACTAGCAGCTGGAGCGGTCTCGTTCTGGGCGAAGCCGTTCCCAGTAAGCCTTCTCGTGAACGCGATGCTCGACATCGTGCAGGCCAGGAAGAGAACCTTCCAGTAGGCGATCAGGACATCCTGTACCTGAGCAATGCTGCAACTCCCCCGAGCGAATCCAATCTCCTGCCCGCTTCGTGCAGGGAACTCACGATCACGAACTCGCCCTTCGATCCCTCGACCATCCGAATAAGTCCGTCCGCAGCTGAGGACCTAACTTTCGTGTCAAGCACCAGCAAGACACTGACCGCTCCAGCCACAACTGCGGACTTGACGGATTCATCGCCATAGGCAAACATGCCGTTCTTGCCGATCTCGCTGAACAGCAGCTCCATGAGTCGAGTCTCCCTAGCGACCCTCGTCTCATCGAGCACTTTGCCCCCGATTCCTTGCTTCATGATCTCGTTGATGCCTGCCATCCCTGCCTGACCTGTGTGATGTATTACCATGGAGCTGGAGATACCGGGTGCTTTCTCTCGGAGCCGTTTTGCAAGCGCCTCCTTCACAAAACCAGGACCGAGGACAATCAGCGGTTCCCCGTGCATGACCATCTTCAACTTCTCCACGACCTCATCCAGGAACTCCAACTCATTCGGTTTAGAATCGTACATCTTCCCGCCGGGGTTGCGAGTGATGGTCGCAAATTCCTTGAGCCCGTACTCGCGCGCAGTCGCGATCACAGCGTCCGTGTCCTCTATGGCCACGAAGAACATGGACGGTTTCTCGGACATCTCGATCGCCCGCTTAATCCTGTCAAAGTGCTGAGGCTTCCAATCTGGTTTTATGATCGTCAATGGCTCCCCGACGGAGATCATTAGCGTGTGATGCTGTCCCATGTCCTGCGGGCCCTGCTCGATGGCCCCTAATATCCTGAGGACATCCTCGGATTCGTGGAATTCCACCTTCTGCACCCTGATTCCAAGCCGCATCCGTACCTTCTCGACCCTCTCCGCTCTGAGCTTGTCCGTCTTCTCCTCGCCCCGACGGTAAGTGCTCGCGAAGACGAGGTCTCTGTCATCCACTAGGTTATACAGATGCCAAAGATCGTCCAACGTCTCGGGGAACAGCTTGATCTCGTTGGTCCTGGTGTCCTGATGGAGAACCTTCATCCGTCTCTTTCGCACGCATTACTCTGGCCTGATATCAAAGCATCGTAGAGTCCCCAACTCGACCCGAGAAAGTTTATATTCTCATCCGGTCATGCTGAGTCAGTAGGTCAGATGGGAAGCTGGATTCAACATGGTCGAGTACTTGGCCCTTGAGGAGATTCTAGACGAGATCCGCTCTGTCCCTTCGATTTACGAAGCGACGGTCGTCTCGAGGAGCGGGATGCATATTGCCGGAGATGCCCCGAAGGGCGTCCATCTGGAGACATTCGTTGCCATGTCCGCAATCCTGCTTGGGGCAGCGGAGACGGCCACCGCCGAGCTCAAGGACAAGCTCCTGTATATCGCTGTGGAGCTCGCTAGGGGCAAGATGGTTCTTGTCAGTGCTGGTAGCAGGGCTCTGCTCGTCTTGACTGCGTCAAAGGATATGAAGACCAACGACCTAGCGGAGAAGGCAAAGGCGTTCGCCGCGAAGATCGATGACAAGATCTAGGCGTGAGTCAGAGTCTCTTGAAGTCCCCTCGAAGCCATTCTATCAGAGTCTCGATGGAATAGCGGGCGCCTTCCGATCGCGAACGGCTGCGTCCTCCGATCTGGGTCCGTCCTCTGCGAATACACTCGAGGACATCCTCCTCAGTCGATGCGGACTCGACAATGGTGAATGATTTCCCAACGCTCTCGATTTCGTGCGCGTCGCTGCCCGCTGTCACGGGCGATCTTTTCTTGTCGGCCATCCTTCGTGCAAGCGCGTTGTCTCGCCGGGACGATCCGCCGTTCAGGACCTCGATAGCATCGAACTTCGCCGCCTTCGCGGCTTTCAGGCCCATTCCGGATGGGAACCGCTTGGGGTGGGCGGCGACTGCGATCCCCCCAACGGAATGGATCTTCTCTATCGTGTCCGCTATCGGCAGTCCTTTGGGGATAGTATCAGCCACCCCATAGGCCAGAACGTGCCCTTCCATCGCAGAGATCTCGACCCCTCTGACGATGATGAATCCGGCCCTGGGTGCGAGGGCGAACGCCCTTAGAGAACCGCCGATGGCGTTGTGATCGGTTATCGCGATCCCGTCCAAGCCGTTTTTCACAGCGAATGCGATGATGTCCTCAGGTGTTGCCGTCCCGTCCCTGGAGAATGTCGAATGGATGTGAAGGTCGAGCTTCATCGTATCTTCGCACCGACCGGTATGTCCGAATCTAAGATGATCTTGACCTCGTCCGGCCCATGGAGGACGAGGGCCTTGTCACCCGATACGAAAGCGGCGTACTTCACGACAGGGTCGGGCTTGTCTACAGTGCACTTCAGCTTCCTCGAACCAAGATCCAGCATCGGGGGATCTCCAGCCGATACAATCCCAGCGCGGATATCGAGCTTCTGGAACTCCTTGAAGCTCACCTGCTTCTGCCCTGGCTCCATGCCACTCGATATCGGAGTGCCTGCCGCAAGGTCCTTCTCCGGGGTCAGGAGAGCGAGCTGCTTGCCCTCCTCGGCCGCCAGCAGCATCCCCTCCGATTTGACGCCTCTTATCGTCGCAGGTTCCAGGTTCGCCACGATGATCACGGTCTTCGTCTTCAGCTGGTCCGCGGTGTAGAACTCCTTGAGCCCGCTGACCATGGTGATTGGCTTGCCGATGTCGACCGTCATCAAGTAGAGCTTGTCTGCGTTTGGGTGAGGCTGGACGTCCAACACCTTTCCCACCTTGAGGTCCAGAGCCGCGAACTGCTGGAACCCGCCCGAGCTTGTCGCCTCGACCTTGGCGAACTGAGGCGATGGCTTCTCCATCTTCTCTCCCGCTTTGAGAGGAAGCTCGATGCCCTTCCATCCGACCTCCTCGATCGTAGCGTCCATCCTGAGCTGCTTCCATACGCTCTCGGAGGAGAACGGCATGAACGGGTGGGACATGACGGCCAAAGCCTTGCCGATGAGGAGGCTGACATGGAGCACCGTCCCGCACTTGACCTTGTTCGTGCCAACAAGGGACCACGGCGCAACGGAATCGAAGTACTGGTTTCCGAACTGCGCGAGATCCATGACGGCCTTGAGGGCCCTTCTGAACTCGCATCCGGACAACGCAGTCCTGACCTCCATGTCCGTTTCCGAAATCCTCGCAAGAGCGGCCTTGTCCCTTTCATCTAGGTCGGCCTTTGCGGGGATCTCGCCGTAGTTCTTGAAGGAGAAAGAGAGGGCTCTGTGAAGGAAGTTGCCGTAGGTCGCTACGAGTTCGTTGTTCACCCTGGTCGCGAGGTCGTCCCAGGAGAATTCGCTGTCCTTGGTCTCTGGCATATTCGCTGAAAGATAGTACCTTATCACATCGGGTTTGAACTTGGTCAGCATGTCCGGGATGTCAATGCTGACGCCCATGCTCTTGGAGAACTTCTGACCCTCAAGGGTCATAAACTGGTTCGCAGGCACATCGTACGGAAGGTTGAGACCGCCGTAGCCCAGGAGCATCGCGGGCCAGATGATGGTGTGAAAAACGATGTTGTCCTTACCGAGGAAATAATAGCTCTTGCACGAGCTGTCGGTCCAGTACTTCTTCCAATCGTCCGGCCTGTCCTCCAGCTTCGCCCACTCTCTGGTAGCCGACAGGTAGCCTATCACGGCGTCGAACCAGACATATATCCGCTTGCTCTCGAACCCCTTGACTGGCACGGGCACACCCCAGGAGATGTCCCGGGTGATTGGTCGATCAACAAGGCCCCCTTTTAGGACTTTCATGGTGAACATCCGCACATGCGGGCGCCAGTGGGCGCTCGCCTCAACGTATCTTACGAGCTCCTCGGAGAAGTCCGACAGCTTCAGGAAGAAATGCTCTGTCTCCTTGAGCTCGGGCGTGGAGCCACATATCTGGCATCTGGCATCTAGGAGCTCCTCCGCGTTCAGGTCCTTGCCGCAAGAGTCACACTGGTCTCCCCTCGCCCGCTCGTAGCTGCAGTGTGGGCACTTTCCCTCGACATACCTGTCCGGCAGGAATCGCCTGCAGTTGTCGCAGTAGAACTGCGGTGTCGACTTGCGCTCCAGATGGCCCTTCTCGAGGAGGCGGTTGAACATGTCCTGGGTGACGATCTCGTGGTTCCTTGTGTGGGTGCTCGTATAGAGGTCGAAACTGACCCCGAGGTCGGCGATCGCCTTCGCGTTGATTGCATGGTACCTGTTGGCGATGGTCTCGGGAGACACCTTCTCCTTGTCAGCGCTGACGGTGATAGGTGCCCCGTGCATGTCGGAGCCGGAGACCATGATGGTCTCGTTGCCGATCATGCGGTTGAACCGGACGAAGATGTCTGCTGGCATTAACGAACCGGCAACGTGACCGACGTGTATAGGCCCGTTGGCATAGGGCCAAGCGCAGCACACCAGTATCCTTGCCATTGTGACCAGCCGCCCATCATGGAATGTGGCACACTTAAATGTAGCGTGCTCCGTTGTTGTATGAAAGACAGCCAGACGAGGGAAATGAATATCAACGATGAGCGACATTATTCGTGCATGGCCCAGCTGGACATCGGCCGGCTAAGGGAGGATGTCGAGCCTTTCCAGAGCGAGCTCATGGAGGAGTTCTACCAGAACTACGCAGGCCTCAAGGACGACATGAGCACCGCGGCGATATACGACAAGTTCGCGCACTTGTTCTCAGAGGATGCACTGGGGGTCATTCAGGGCGCGATGGAGAGAATCGAAGGCTCGGATGACTCCCGATGGCTTCGTTATCTCAGGACCTTCTCCACGATGGGATACATGGACAGCGCCGTCAAGGCGCTCACCGACAAGGCCAACACCTTCGAGGCTAAGTCGGTCGTGGATGTCGGAGGAGAGAAGATACCGTACCGGTTCGTTCCGGTCAAGCTCAGGAACGAACCAAATCCCGAGAGGAGGCGCGAGCTCTTCGAAGCGAAACTCGTTCAGACTGACGAGCTGAACCTGGTACTGCACGAGCGCATGGCCACCGCCCATGACCTATCGGTCGTCCTTGGCTTCAAGAGCTATCGCGACCTGTGTCAAACCCTCAAAGGAGTAGACTACATGGCCCTCGAGGAGCAGATGGGGGAGATGCTCAGGAGGACCGAGAATCTGTACGTCGAAGTGATGGGAGAGCTTGTGGAAAGGCGCATTGGCGCACCGATCTCGGAGGCCTGGAGCTACGACATACCCTACGCGTTCAGGGGAGAGGAGTATGACAGGTTCTTCGACAAGGACAAGCTGGTGGCAGCGTTCAACGCTACCTTGAAGGGCCTGGGGCTTGACCCGGAGGAGACCCAGAACATACATCTGGACATCGAGGACAGGCCCAAGAAGACCCCGAGGGCGTTCTGCGCACCTGTGAGGGTGCCTGACGACGTCCGGCTTGTGATCCGACCTACTGGCGGATACAAGGACTATGACGCCTTCTTCCACGAAGGAGGGCACGCGTGGCACTTCGGATGCACCAAGAGGACCCATCCAGCAGAGTACAGGTACCTGGGAGACAACTCGGTCACTGAGGCTTTCGCGTTCGTGTTCAACTACCTGCCATCCGACAAGCTCTGGCTGAAGAAGACCCTTGGAATGGACGACACTGATGAGTATGTGAGGTTCACACTCGTCAACAAGCTCATGTTCCTTAGGAGATATGCGGCGAAGCTGATCTACGAGCTGAAGCTGCACGGCGCGAAGGTGTCCCCTGAGTTCCAGGATGTGTACAGGATTTGCCTTCAGAAATCGCTCAAGTTCAGGCACACGGGGAAGCACTATCTCGAGGACGTGGACGACGGGTTCTACTGCGCCGAGTACCTGAGAGCCTGGATACTAGACGGGCAGATCAGGGCGGCCCTGACCGACCAGTTCGGCGAGGACTGGTTTCAGAACGAGAAGGCAGGTGCGTTCCTGAGGGAGCTGTGGTCGTATGGACAGAAGTACACGGCTGACGAGCTCGTGAAGACCATCGGGTATGTCGACCTGGACATCGAGCCCTTGCTGCAGGAGATCGAGCGGGGCCTGAGGCAGTCCGGCTGATAGTTTTTTAAACGGTCCCTTCATTCTCCCGCACGATGAGGATAGCAGTCCTCCTGAAGGACCGTTGCCAGCCGAAGAAGTGCAGTCACGAGTGCATCCACTACTGTCCGCCAGTGAGGACGGGAGTGGATGCGATAGCAATGGGCGCCAAGGGCAAGCCCGTGATAGCTGAGGACCTGTGCGTAGGCTGCGGGATATGCGTTCACAAATGTCCTTTCGAGTCGATCAAGATCATAGGGCTTCCAAAGGAATTGGCCGGGGAGCTCGTCCATCAGTACGGCAAGAACTCCTTCCGCTTTTACAGGCTGCCCGTTCCCAGGAAAGGCCAGGTCATAGGGCTGCTGGGTCCGAACGGTATCGGGAAGACGACCGCGATGTCCATCCTCTCAGGCCAGATAGTTCCGAACCTGGGCGACTATGAGAAGCCAGGCGATTGGGTCAAGGTGCTCGAGAGATACTCCGGGACCGAGATACACGACTATTTCGAAGCTCTCTCGAAAGGGAAGCTAAAGACCGCCATGAAGCCGCAGTATGTGGACAAGCTCCCGGCGGTCCACAAGGGGCTCGTGAAGGATCTGCTCGGCAAGGTGGACGACCTCGGCAGGATGGCGGAGGTGGCCCAGAGGCTCGGGATCTCCGGCGTGCTTGCCCGAGATGTGAGCAAGCTGTCAGGCGGAGAACTGCAGAGGGTCGCACTGGCGGCCACCCTGTTGAAGGACGCCGACGTATACTTCTTCGACGAGCCGTCCTCCTACCTCGACATATACCAGAGGCTCGAGGTGGCTAAGGTCATCCAGGAGCTCAGCGAGCACAAGCAGGTGGTCGTGATAGAGCACGACCTGGCCGTGATGGACTTCCTGGCGGACCTCGTGCATATCATGTACGGTGACGAGGGAGCTTATGGTGTCATGGCCCAGCCGAGGGCCGTAAGAACCGCGATCAACGTATATCTCGACGGCTACCTACGCGAAGAGAACATCAGGTTCAGGGACACGCATATCGTATTCGAGAAACGGCCCCCGAGGAAAGACTGGCAGTCAGAGGTATTGATAAAGTTCCCAGCCCTTACGAAGAGGTTCAAGACGTTCACGCTGAAGGTCGGAGAGGGCGCGATCAAGAAGGGCGAGGTGGTGGGAGCCGTTGGCCCGAACGCAACCGGCAAGACCACATTCGTGAAGATGCTCGCGGGAGAGATCGAACCGACCACTGGCAAGGTCATGGGCGAGGTGTCCGTAAGCTACAAACCCCAGTACATCAAGCCCGAGTTCGAGGGTTCCGTGAGGGAGATGCTCGGATCCAGCATTGGCGGGGATTTCGAATCAGGCTTCTTCCAATCTGAGATCGCACACCCGCTCAATCTCAAGCATCTCATGGAGAAGGATGTGCAGACGCTCTCGGGAGGGGAGCTGCAGAGGGTTTCGATAGCTGAATGCCTCGGCAAGACAGCGGATATCTATCTGATAGACGAGCCGTCCGCGTACCTCGACTCGAACCAGAGGATGATCGCCTCGAAGACCATCAGACGGGCGATCGAGAAGATAGGCAAATCAGCACTGGTGGTCGACCACGATGTCTATATGATCGACCTCGTTTCAGATTCGCTCATGGTGTTCACTGGGGATCCTTCGGCCAAGGGTTTGGCGGAAGGGCCGATGGGCATGCGCAAGGGGATGAACCGATTCCTGAAGGACGTCCAGATAACTTTCAGGAGGGACCAGGACTCCAGCAGGCCGAGGATAAACAAGAAGGATTCGAGGCTTGACAGGGAACAGAAGTCGAAGGGCGAGTACTACTACGGCTGAGCGTTCCTACCATCGTTCCTGACCCTTCTCCAATAAAAGTAGCCGATCACGCCTGCAATGGTGATGAGTACAGCGTAGAGGTCGACGTTCCCAACGGTCTCCGCAAACCTGACCCACTCACCGAGTAGCAGGTAGCCCGCAACTGCCAGAACCGTGGTCCATATCAGAGCGCCCACGGTCGAGAATACGACGAAGTTCCTGACCCTCATCCTGCCTATGCCGGCGGGGAATGAGATGAACGACCTCACGCCAGGTATGGAGTGGCCGAGGAGAATGCCGACGTCGCCGTACTTCGCGAACCAACGCTCCGCAAGCCTGACGTCCTTCTCGCCGAGCATGATGTATCTTCCGTACTTAGTGATTAGGGGCCTTCCCACGCGGTATCCGATGTAGTACGCAACGGCATTCCCGAGCGCGGCACCGGCTGTCCCGACGAGGATCACCGGGAGGAGGCTCAGCTCGCCCTCTGCGGCAAGATATCCAGCGAAAGGTATGATGATCTCGCTCGGGATCGGCGTCAGAATCCCCTCAACGATCATCAGCATGAACACGCCCGGGTACCCGAGCTCACTGATAATCTCCAAGATCGTATCAGTGGCCCACCCGAGGAGGCTCATTGCGGACTGGCAACGCTATGGGTCTTCAAGAATCCTTCGGTGAACCCCATCGCTGGGGATCCTCGTTCTCACGGGATCGCCATTCTCTTCTGGACTCCTCACCGGGGATCGCACTGCCGAGACATCATGCACAACATCCGAATGAGCATCATGGACCGCTACGGAGGGTGACCCAGGTTTATGCAACAAGCCAAGTTCATCTTTGCAGTACCGGCTGGGAGGGACATGACCGTTCGGATCACAGGAAGCAGCCTGGCTTTGAAGGTAGCCTTGTCTCCCCAATTCTCGAACCACTCCTTCGCAGCGACGAGGTGCTTCTCCCGGATGAGGATGTACTTCCCGTACCGGAGTATCAAAGGTCTTCCAGCATGGAATCCGAAGAAGCAGGCAGCTATCGAACCAATCCTGCAACCCAAGGATCCAGCGATGGTGACGCCGAGAAGACTCGTGCCACTATCCCCCTGGGCGACAAGGAATCCCGCGAAGGGCATGACGATCTCACTCGGGACGGGCATGCAGGCGCTCTCGAGCGCCATGAGGAACATGATGCCCAGGTACTGGTAGATGGAGATCCAATCTGGGATCAGGTTGGTTCCCCACTCGATGATACTCTTCGGGCAACAGTAGGAATGGGCATCGTGAAGAGCCTTGGGTTCAATCTGATCAGGCATCTGGCCCCAGAAGTCTATTTGTAGTGTCACCCTGATTCTCGCGGTGATGAGGCCAGCCAATATCCTGGAAAGCTACGCTGTCATGATGACTCTGGGGCTGGCGCTTGGCCTTCTCACAGGTGGGTTCCCATCGAACACCAAGGAGATCTCGATGGCGTCACTCGCAGTCCTCATGACGCTATCCCTGTCCACCGTCAAGCTGGGGGATGCTAGGGGCAGGGAGCACCTGGAACACGCCTCGAAGTCGCTGTTCCTGAACTACGTGCTGCTCACAGGAGTGATACTCACAATCGGCTTGTTCTTCTCCAGAGACTACTGGTGGGGTTGGGTGTTGATGGCAGCGTCTCCCTCTGCGATCTCAGTAGTCCCTTTCACAAGAGTCCTCGGGGGAAAGACCACCAAAGCCCTCTTCTCAACTTCGGCGAACTACGTCGCCGCCCTGATCCTGATGCCCGGTTTGACGCTCCTGATGATCGGTTCATCGGTCTCCACAATCAGCCTCGTCTACTCACTTCTGATCCTGATCTTGCTGCCGATGGTGGCCTCCAGGTTTGTCATGAAGCTCCGGATAGGCAAGCCTGCAAACACATCAATGATAAACATCTCCTTCGCAGTTCTGATATTCGCAGTCACGGGCGCCAACAGAGAGGCGTTCATAGGGGACCCGTGGATAGTGCTCGCAATCTCCGCTGGGTGCATCATCAGGACCTTCGGGACCGGAATGGGCACCGAGCTCCTGCTCAGGAAGATGAGGATCCCCAAGGAGGAAAGGGTCGGCTACGTCCTCTTCGCGAGCTACAAGAACCTTGGACTCACCGCCACCTTGGCCATCGCACTCTTCGAACCTATCGTGGCGGTCCCCGCAACGATATGCATCGTTTTCGAGGTACTGTGGGTGATATTCCTCATCCGGTACTACCCAGGAGTTAGGAGATAGACTTCCTGAAACCCGATAGGATTGATCTCACCCGGCTGTGGAGATATGCTACGTACTTTCTGAAATCGGAATCCGGTCTCAACTCTCTCCAAGTTCTGTACTGAACGAATATGATACCAGTACAAGCACCAGCGAACACGACAGTTTCCAAGGGTGTGGAGTACTTGACCACCTCAATCTGCAAGTAGTCCATGCCGAGATGGACGCTCCAGAACAGCAAAGGGACCATGAACCTCCAGCCGATGGCCAGTGGGGCGACGAAGAAGAATCCGACCGGATAGTGAAGCAATGATTTCCAAGTATGGCCGGAACCGTCGTCCCACGTCGGGCTCAGTATGGCCGCGTAACCGTTGTCCGAGATGTACCTCGGAGCTGCGAACAAGTGATCACCGTCTATGAAGACCCCGAAAAGCAGCGCAACGAACCATTCGTCCCTGTTCAGGTTCAGGACGAGACCTATCAGGAGGAAGACCGCGATGTGCGTGGTCGTTAGCGTCAGATCACCTTTGGGCGGCAGACTGGTCCCTGCGGCACTGCCAATACGTCCGTGCGTCTATCTCTCTGTTTCTGCCGTGATATGATGCACCGGCTCCTCTTCGAGCCGTTAATAACGGTCCAGATACTAGGCTTCCCCGTTATTAACGATGGCGAAGATTTTATTAACAATGCATTAGCTGAATGTGCGGGTTCAGATGGCACATATCCACCTGGAGGACGGTGCATTCACACTGTTCTGGGTAGCGGTCTGGTCGCTCATTGCAGCGGGAATCATATCCGCAGCGCTATTCCGGCAGGGCGGCAACAAGATACCGACCCGAAAGCTGGCAATAGCCGCGATGTGCGTCGCGGTCGGGTTCGCGATCTTTCAGGTCGAGATCCCGGTCTTCGGCGGGGTCCACATAAACCTCACCCCACTGATGGGCATCCTGCTAGGACCATCCCTAGGGACTCTATCCGTGCTAGTGATTAACATATTCAGCGCCGCCATCGGCCACGGCGGCTGGGGGATGATCGGGGCCAACACCATAGTGAATGTGGTGGAGGTCGTCCTTGGATACTATGCGTACAAGCTGCTCAGGTCAGGTTTGAGACTAGGGCGATTCCCGTCAGGCTTCGGATCAGCAGCAATCGCTTTGACCGTAAGCGCATTCGTCGTCGTAGGAATTGTCAGCGTGTCCGAGCTGCAGGATTCCGCGCAGACCAGAGACCAGACATTCAATAACATGCTCGTGCTCGCGGCGGCGAACATCGTGACCGGCTTGGTGGAGGGGGTGGTGACAGGATACATGGTATCATTCATCGGCAGGGTCAGGCCAGACCTTCTGGAGGGGTCTGAGGGCGGCGGGCGGCAAGAAGGACCCACACAAGCTCCCGGGGAGGCAGCGCATGTCTAGGAGGTCTTACACAAGACACATTCCCGACTTCAGGCTCGTCACGTTCCTGGCGGAGAACGGCCGCAGCGCCGTCCACATGATGAGCCCGTGGACTAAGGGGGTCTTGCTGGTCATGATCATACTGCTCGTCATCGTCTTGACCGATCTCTACCTCCTCCTGATCATGTTCGGTGTCGTCCTCACCTTCTACATCATAGGGAGGCTCCCGATCCGCCTCCTCATAGGCTGGTACTCGATTCCAGTGCTGTTCGTGGTCACTCTCTCTGTCATGTTCATGTTCACTGAGCCGGGGACCATCATCGTCGGGACAAGATTCTTAGGGATCCACATCGCGCTGACTGACAATGGGGTGTTGCTGTTTGTGAAACTGCTGGTGAGAGCACTGGTTGTTGTCACGTTCTCCCTCGCGGTATTCATGACCACCAGGTACTCGTACATAGCCCACATCGCCTCGAGGACGCTCCCAAGAACCCTGGCAAACATCTTCCTCCTCTCTTACAGGTTCACTTTCGAGACCTCTGATGAGATGTCCGATGTTCTGGACGCACTGCATGCGAGGAGCGGAAACCTAGCGAAGGGAGCTTCGAAACAGACGAGGATGTTCGCGGGGATATTCGGACTCGCATTCGTGCATGCCTTCGAAAGGGCCGAGAGGATAGCCAAGGCGATGGAAGCGAGGGGATTCTCAGGCGAGTTCCCGAGATACGAGAAGCTCCCTCAGCCCGGCCCCGGAGGATACGCCCTGATAGCGCTGGCGGTCCTCGCATTTGGAATCGTCTCATACTCGAGATACGTGAACAATCTATTCGGATGGTGATATGAATGGTGTCAGATGCTGCCTGCGTGAAGTGTCCTCCCGGAGAGGCAAATGAGATTGTACATGTCGACTGCGTGACGCACAGGTATCCCGACGGGACGGAAGGGATACACAACATGTGTTTCAGAGTCTACGAGAGAGAAATCGTCGCCGTCTGCGGCCCCAACGGCGCTGGGAAATCTACTCTGATAGAACACATAAACGGCCTGATGATGCCCGATGTCGGCCGCGTGAGAGTGTTCGGGGTCGACATCGACAAGAAGAATGTCGGCGAGATCCGGAAGAAGGTAGGGCTGGTGTTCCAGGATGCGGACTCACAGCTCTTCTCTCCGACCGTCCTCGAGGATGTCATGTTCGGCCCGCTCAACCTCGGCATGTCGGTAGAGGACGCGAGGAAGCGTGCGGAATGGGCACTCGGAGTGGTCGGGATCAAGGAGCTGAACAAGATCCCACACTACCTGAGCGGGGGACAGCAGAGGCTCGTGGCAATCGCTGGAGTCCTCGCGATGGACCCGAAGATACTCGTGGTGGACGAACCAACGGGCGACCTCGACCCATCGAACGCGCTCAGGATAGAGGCGCTCCTCAGGTCGCTAAGAAACGAGCATGGGATCAGCGTTGTCGTCGCGCTGCATGACATGGACATGGCAGCCCGTCTCGCGGACAGGATCTGCATTGTGAAGGACGGCGCTGTCATCGCCGAGGGCAAGCCGGAGGATATACTCTACGACGAGAAGCTCCTGCACTCCGCGGGCCTCGAGCTCCCTGATGTGGCCAGATTGTACCGCGACCTCGGGCTCAAGGCGAAGGGCGCGAAGAAGCCTCTCAGCCTCGACGAGCTCGTCAGCACACTGAAGAAGTGAAAACTAGAGGTTTGGGAAAGGGTTTTCCTTAGGCGGTTCGCCTATCTCTTCCTTCTGGATGCGACGATCACAACGGCCGCGATGAGCATCACCGGGATAAGCAGAGTCGGGAACTCGGGTATCCAGCCGCTCACGTTGACGGTCATCGTGTCGCTATCGGAATTCCCATCACCGTCAGTCACGGTCAGCGTGACCAAGACGGTCTCCGGGTCGAGGCCGAAGATGAACGATACATTTTCGCCCCAGAGCGTGTGGTCCACGCCGTCTGACGTGAATGTCCAAGTCCAGTTGACAATCCCGACATTATCCGAAGATGCCGAAGCGTCGAAGTACACGAGTTCACCGGACATGACGAACTGGTCAAGCCCCGCCTCAGCTATTGGGGGCACGGTGTCCGAGGCCGTCACCGTCAGTGTATCGGAGTCCTCGTTGCCGGCTGCGTCCCACACGGTCAGCGTGACGTCATACGAGCCGCTCGCGTGGAAGGTAGTCGACACGGTCTCACCAAACAGCACGACTGTATCGCCGAGGTCGTCGACGTACTCCCACCTGTAGATGGCCACGCCGACGTTGTCACTGGAAGCGGTCCCATCTAGCAATGTGGGGATGTTCGTGTCGGCCGATTGATCAGGGCCAGCGTCAGCCACTGGTGGATCAGTGTCGACCGCTATCAGCCGACTGTCACCCATTCCGTGGTTGCCCCAGTCACTGACTCCGAACACCATCAGGTACTCTCCACTGGCGACTGTCGTGTCGAAGGTGAACTGCAGACCCGATACGCTCCATTGGCCTATCTGCTGGCTTCCAATCCACATCCACCACGAGCTGCCGGGATCCTTCTGCACTACCTGACCTTCAGGAGCGAACACGCCCGTCGGATCCGAGAGATCTGCTTGGCCTCCGCCCATGTCGAACTGGTAGGTATAAGGAGTACCAGTGTCTCTATCGAAGTACATCGTACCGCTCTGCCAGAAGGGTGCGGATGCGTTCATGTACGATCCCCTCAACGCGTCGTACGTGTCAGGACCCCAAGTGATGGTCCAACATGGCAGATACTGGCTGTCCGTGCTGTTCCAGAGCAACCCGCCTGTGGTCTGAGCTGACCATTCGTAGTGGATTGTGTAATGGTCTCCGACGACCGAATACGGTACACTGTCGCTCGGCCAAGCAAGAGGATCGAGATTGGTGTACAGGAACTGTACGTTGATGAAATAGTCCCACATGCCGTCGTTGTACCAGAAGCCGAAGTGCCACAGTTGAATCGAGGAAACATCCTCCTCGTCGAACTCGATGTCCGTGACGGAAGGCCTGACAGTTGAAACGTTCTCTAGCGGAGCCTGGTCCCAAAGCGTTACGTTCGGCATCCAGGTGTCTGGCACTAGCGAAGTGCTGACCTCGACCTCCGTGAGACCTGTTGCATTGAGAACCCCGCTCGCGTGTTCGTGGTCCGTCGCATTCGCAACCCATATGAGGGGTATCGCTGGGATCCACATCTCGTAGTAGCCAGAGCCATCGGTCATCATCGAATTCGTCTCGCTATGATCCTCTGGACCGATCCCGATTTCCATCTCCGCACCGCTCAAGGGACTGCCCGTATCACTGTCATTGATCCAGCCGTAGAGCTTGCATGTATCAGGGACATCCCAGGGAGTAAGTTCCACTACCCAGTAGTTTGCACCGGGGACAACAGTCACAGGCTCGTTGTAATCACGGTAATTCATCGCCCAAACCTGAAGCGTATAGTCACCTGAGACGAGTGATGTGAAGTTGTACTCGCCCATTCCGTCCGCATTTACCCAGTCTTCATAGACCATGGAGCGCACCTGAAGGTTGGCATTGGGAACCGGCAAACGGCTGTACTTGTCTATGACCGTCCCGTTCATCCACGCATCGACCGGCCAGAGGACGAAGTCCATCCAAAGGGTCTCTCCAGGAGCGATATCTATCATCGACCAGGTCCTGGAGTAGCCATCCGACTCAGCCCCAATCGCGATGTCAGTACCGTCGAACGTGTCCAGAGTATACTCTCCCAAAGAGTCTGTGATCGTCATTGACACATTGCCGAGGAAGTCATTCGTATAGACCCTGGCCATTCCGATACCTAGTCCTGTGCTCCCGTCCGTCACATTGCCCATGATTGTGGCGGAATGTGGAACTAACCATGCATCGAGGACGATGTCATCGCTCGGGTTGACGTCGATCTCCTCATACATATTCATGCTGTAGCCAGACCTGGAAAACCACACGTCCGCAGTCCCGTTCGTGACATTCATCTCGTAGTACCCAAAGGAATCCGTAAAGGTGAAGTTCGAGTACCCACCGCGTTCCATCCACTCATTGTAGGAATCATACTGAACTACCGCGTTTGCGAGAGGAAACCCAGTATCGGCGTCATATACATGACCGCTGATCCTCGCGTCGTCCGTGTTGACAGGTGCGGCGAGGGTCAGATTCATCCAGTAGGTCATGCCCGAGACGAGTGGGTCATCTGTCTGGTTCTCGCTGCTGTCGTATCCTACGAAGTCGAACGCCCCGACACCGCCACCAACCGTGCCTGGAATGACATTCACTGAAAACAGACCGGTCACATCAGGTTGCGTCATGTTACAATAGAGAGGCATGCCATCGCCCATACTCGCGGGGTCGTTGATGTACCCGATGATGTTGCCTCCGGTCACCGGGTTCCCGTCGGTGTCCTTGACAAAACCAGTTATCACAACATCTGCGACCAACGGGGCTATCGGAGTCAGCGTGATGTCCGCCCGGACCTCCTCATCTGCGACCGAAATCGCGATCGTGCTGTTAAGGTAATATGAACCGTTGGCGGCCAGAACAATGAATTCGAACCCACCATACACCGTGATGTTGAAGTTCCCGCTCGGGTCGGTCCAGAAACCTCCAGATGGGCCCCCGCCGGACATCATCATCATAGCGAGTATGTAGGCCTCAACCGGATTCGATGATTCGTCCGTGACGGTACCTACAATCCATCCCTCCAGGCCCTGTGCTTCGGAGTTCTCCGGAGCGAGCACAAGGAATCCTGTCAGCATCGAAGCACACAGCAGCAAAGCCGCAAAGATGTTCATACGGCGTCCTAGCTCGGCCATTTTCAGAATCCTCCTTACAATGATCAAACCAGCGGCACCCAAGGGGGGCAAGGGTGCCCAGGTCCGCAATAGTACAGCTTTGTTCAATATTTAGCCCTGTCGTTCCTGACACGCTCATAAGCAAGTCTCCAAGAGGATGGTTTGTAGAGGGTTCCAGCAAGCGTTCCCCTAAGCCATCTCAGTTCGGGAGCAGCTATATTGGTGAAGGAACGGACTCTCGCCTCACAGCAAGGAGGGGAAGACCTCGCCTGAAACCGATACGATCCGATGGAGGGAATGGTCTAAGGAGGCGTTCGACGAGGCCTCGAGGACGGACAAGCTAATCATGCTCGACCTCAGCGCTGTCTGGTGCCATTGGTGCCACGTCATGGACGAGACGACCTACTCCGACACTCGCGTCATCAAAACCGTCAACGAGCGTTTCGTTCCTGTGCGGGTCGACATAGACCGCAGACCGGACATATCTGAGAGATACAATCGAGGCGGGTTTCCAACCACCACGTTCCTATCCAACAAGGGTGAGTTCGTCTGGGGAGCGACATATGTGCCGCCTCAGGACATGATCAAAGTACTTCAGGCGATCCTGGACGCAAAGGCTTCCGGGGAGGTCGACAAGGCGCTGGAGAGAGGACGAATGACCTATCTGGACATCTCGAAGGTGTGGGAGAAACGAGCAATACCTGATTCCGAGTTCGTCGACGCGATCTTCGAGGACATATTCTCCGCGTACGATGTTGAGTTCGGCGGGTTCGGACTTCAACAGAAGTTCCCGCAGCCGAATGCAATCGACCTAATGCTCAGAAGATACTCCAAGGACTGGGACCAGGAACTCGTTGGAGCAGTCGAGAACACGCTGGACCGGATGGCCGGGGGGTTGTACGACAGGGAAGAGGGGGGAGTGTTCAGATACTCGGTCACGCGAGACTGGCGAGAGCCGCACTACGAGAAGATGCTCGAGACGAACATCGGCTTCCTCAAGAACGCAGTACACGCGTTCAAAATACTCAAGAGGGAGCGCTACGCCGACCTTGCGCGGGGAACGGCTAGCTTCATAGTCAAGGTGCTATGGGACACGGATCCAGGCGGCTTCTTTGGGAGTCAAGACGCCGATGAGGAGTACTACAAGCTGTCTATCAAGGAACGATCCATGAGAAAGGCGCCGGCTATTGACAGGCGTATCTACGCGGGGTGGAATGCGGAGGGAGTGAAAACGATGATCGAGGCCGGGGCGCTCTTGGGAGAAGAGAATTGGGTCTCAGCTGGCAGATCCGCATGGGAGTACTCCAAGGAGCATCTGTGGAACCCTGATGCGGGACTGGTCAGACACTTGGAAGGCAATGAGGTCTACCTTTTCGAGGACCAGGTGTCCTTCCTCAAGTCGCTAATCGCGATCCTGGAAATCACAAACGACCCCCATTTACTGGCAACGGCTGATTCCCTTGTCAAGAGTGTGGAGAGAGACTTCTCAAGTCCTGAGGGAGGCTACGTGGACGTCCTGAAGTCAGACGAAGCCGTGGGCGAACTCGGTTCGCCCAGGAGGTCGCTCATGGCTAACGCCGAATGGGCCGAGGCGATCGCGCTTCTAGGGGGCGTGAGTCGCAACCTCGATCTCACGAAGAAGGCATGGGATACTCTGCAATCATTCTCGAGAAAGGACGTCGAGGCACACGGAGTCTTCGCGGCTCCCTATGTCTCAGCTTGGTGGACCCTGGCCCAAGGACCGATGGTTGTCGAGATCCACGGCGCTGCCAAGATGGATCCACTCTCACTTCCTCTTTGGATCGCCGCAAAGGAGGCTCTGAACCCAGCCGCAATTGCTGTTGTGGCCAGAGATAAAATGGACTTCGCGGCGCGCCATGATGATCCGTTTGCGGTAGTATGCACGAGCGTGGGTTGCTCGAAAGAAATCACGAACGCGGACGAGCTCAAGCAGAAGCTCAGGCCAGTCATGGCCAGTCAAATCTAAATATCCGTGAACTGCATAACAGCGTCCTGGGCTTGCCATGGCGAGGAAAGCGAAGCTGATTCCGAAGAAGATGTTGTCAAGTGATGAGAGAGTCATGTTCGAAATGCGCCCGAGCGCTTGGCTCTACATGAAAGCGGCCTCGATGGCGCTGCTGATCGCGATGGTCTCCCTGATCATCTTCCTTTGGAAGTGGATCCCCAACGCCCCGTCGATTCCCTACTTGAGCGACTATCTGGACGGGAGCGACGGCGACCTTGTTCAATGGGCCTTCGGGGGGCTGTTCTTCGTAATGTTCATCTTTTTCTCGTACAGGTACCTGAAATGGGGGAGCACCGTCTATGCTGCAACGGATGAGCGCATCATTACTCAGCATGGGATCCTGAACAGGACTTACGAGGACATCCCTGTCACCATGATCACCAACGTAGACCTCGCACAGTCCATAGGGAAGAGGGCGCTCGGGTACGGCACCATAGTCTTCTCGACCCAGGGATTGTCGGGCGCCAAGAAGGCAGGCATGGTGTGGGAAGCGGTCCCCAACCCCTTCGCTGTCAGAAGAAAGATCCAAGAGGTCATGGACGTCAGAGTCAAGCCGAAGTGAGATCGCTAGATTCTTTCGAAAACCTCATCTGTTCGGGGGAAGGACAATCCCCCGGAATGCAATCGCAAATGCAATCAGCCCCAGGGACGTTACCGTGTCCTGAAAGGGGATCGGAGGAAGACCGTATGAGTTCTATGGAAGTCGCTATGGACGGGCCGGGGAAGGCGTTCATGATCTGCAACGAGGCGATCGTCAGAGGCGCCCTCGAAGCTGATGTCAAGGTGGTTTCGGAATATCCGGGGTCGCCCACGACTGAGATTCTCGACACCTTCTCGGAGATATCGCCGAAGTTCGACTTCAGAATGGAGATATCAGTGAACGAGAAGGTTGCGCTCGAGACCTGTGCTGGGGCCTCCATGGTCGGACTCAGATCGATGACCGCGATGAAGAGCGTGGGCATGAACGTCGCGTCGGACTCATTCTTCTCGCTCTCATACACAGGGGTCAAGGGCGGCATGGTGGTTGTCGTCGCAGACGACCCGCACGCGCACTCCTCCCAGACAGAACAGGACGGACGGCCTTTCGGGCCAAACGCGTATGTACCGATGCTGGAACCCTCCGACCCGGCAGAGGCAAAGAGAATGGTGAAGTCTGCCTTCGAGCTGTCTGAGAAGTACAGCGTGCCCGTCCTGATCCGTACGACTACAAGAGTCAACCATCAAAGCGGCATTGTCGAGCTCGAGAAGCTTGACCGGAAGCCTTTCGCCAAGATACCGTGGACTCATCCACCCGGACGGTACGTGACCGTCGCCGAAGCGGCGAGACAGTTCAAGCACAAGCTCCTGGATCGGACAAGGTTGATAGAGCAAGAGTTCGAAGCATCTGACCTGAATATGGTGAAGGACACTGGCTCTGACCTGGGAATCGTGACTGTCGGCGCGGGTTACAACTACGCCGTGGACGCTGTTAGGACCCTCGGGATCAACCCGTCAATCCTGAAACTGGGCACTACATACCCGCTCCCCAAGAAGCTGATAGGCGACTTCTTGAAGAAACTGAAGACGGTGGTGGTGGTCGAGGAGCTCCAGCCGTACCTCGAGTTGCACGTGACCGCGATTGCGAAGGACGCCAACCCATCGATCAAAATCTACGGCAAATGGACGGGCCATTTCAGCGAATCACTGGAGTACAACCCGAACATAGTCGTCGACGCCCTTGCCAAGGTTGTGGGCAGGAATCCCCCAGTCGACTACTCCGCCATCATGGCCAAGGCGAAGGAGATGAAGGCAGGCCTACCTGATAGGTGGCCAACGTTCTGTCCTGGATGCCCACACCGAGCGACGCTACATGCACTCAAGCAGGCGGCGAAGGGAATGAAACACATCCTATCGACCGACATCGGCTGCTACTCGATGAGCTTCCTCGACCCGATCAACTACGGCGATTCCCTGCTCAGCATGGGCGCATGCCTTGGAGTTGCGGCGGGAATGCAGTACGCGGCCCAGGAGAAGGTGGTCGCGATGATAGGTGACTCCACCTTCTGGCATGCGGGCCTCCCAGGGCTGGTCAATGCAATCCATCACGGTGACGATTTCACGCTCGTGATCCTCGACAATGAGGTCACTGCAATGACTGGGCAACAGCCGGACCCTGGTAGGGACTACAACGCTGGAGGCCAGCCCGCGAAACCCCTGATCCTAGAGGATGTCATCAAGGCCATGGGCATCTCGGACATCACGATAGTGGACCCATACCAGGTCAAGGCCGCTGTCGAACCAATGAAACAGGCGCTCTCCCGGAAGGGGCCTAACGTGATCATCTCGAGGAGAGCGTGCGCCCTCTACGCCGATAGGAACAAGAGAGGGCGGGGCGAGGTCATCCAGACGAGCAAGGTGGACAAGAACGTATGCAAGAAACCTTACACATGCATCAGGGAGTTCTATTGTCCTGCGATCTCAATCGACGACGAAGATAGAAAGGCGTTCATAACGAAGGAGTTGTGCGACCGGTGCGGTGTGTGCGCGAAGCTCTGTCCGTTCGGATCGATCAAGTTGAGGGAGGGTGACTGAGCATGGAACACAAGGAGTTCAGCGTGTACCTGTCAGGTGTCGGAGGACAAGGCCTCGTCCTCTTGTCGAATGTGATTGGATCTGCGTGCGCAGCAGCAGGGATCCGCGCTTTGACAGGTGAACAGCACGGGTTGTCGCAGAGGAGCGGGTCCATCAACGTACATATGAGGATAGGCGAGGAGATACGCTCGCCGCTTATCCCCATCGGAGGCGCGGACGCACTCCTGGCGCTGGATTCGCTTGAGGCCCTCAGGTGCGTAGAGTACCTGAGACCCGGAGGCGTCGTGCTGATGAATTCGCGCGTGCAACACCCCATCATCGAGACGGAGGCGCACATGAAGGACAAGGTGGCGAAGTACATGTCAGCCGAGGATGTGCGCTCGCGCCTGGCTCAGGTCACGGACAAGATCGCCGTGCTGGATGCGCTCGGAATAGCGAAGAAGGCTGGCAACCCTCTGACCGAGAACATGGTGATGCTCGGGGCAATGAGCGCGTTGGAGGCGTTCCCGGTCCCGATTGATGCGCTGAAGCAGTCGATCGCGGAGAACGTCCCGAAGAAGGCAGTCGATGTCAACTTGAAAGCGTTCGATTTGGGAAAGCAGGCAGCCTTCGAGTTCCTCTGCAACATAGTTAAGTGCAGAGAGTAGATTCCTCACCCGAACCCATGAAGAAGGCCAGGTACGTGCGCGTCGACGTGTTCGCAAAGAAGCCGTTCGGGGGGAACCCACTTGCGGTGTTCCCGGAAGCGGAGAACCTCACGTCGCGGGAGATGCAGCTCCTGGCAAAGGAGATGAACCTCTCGGAGACAACTTTCGTCCTACCGCCGACCAAGGGCTCCGGGGCCGACTTCAGAGTCCGGATATTCGTCCCCGACATGGAGGTCAGGTACGCAGGCCATCCGACTCTGGGGACTTTCTATGTGCTCGCGCGAGAAGGCCGGATCAAGCTGAAGGAACCGGTGACCACTGTGGAGATGGAGGTCAAGGCGGGCGTGATGCCAGTCGAGATTCATTCGTCAAATGGAAGGGTCACGGAGGTCGTGACGGTCCAGAACAGGCCGGAGTTCATGCGCACTTTCGAGGACTCGGACATATTCGCGGAAGCGCTTTCGCTCAACAAGTCGGACTTCGACACCAAGAGGATGCCGATACAGCTCGTGTCCACCGGCCTGCCGTGGGTGATTGTGCCTGTGAAATCAAGAAGGGCAGTGGAGAACGCTTCAGGGAACATTCCAGCTTTCACGGAGGCAATCAGGCCTCTCCCGAAAGGCGTTGTGGACCTTTACGTGACATGTTTGGACCCGGTCGAACGCTCATCTACCACGCACTCGAGAGGCTTCTCCCTTGTCTCAAAGAACGTCGTCGAGGACCCGGCGACCGGAAGCGCCAGCGGTTGTCTGGGAGCCTATCTCGTGCACCACAGACTCGTCCCAGTGAAGAGAGTGACAAAGATGATCAACGAGCAGGGGTATGAGATTGAAAGGGCGAGCAAGATCTCAATCGAGGTCAGAACATCGAGCACAGGCGATATCGAATCTGTGCGCGTTGGCGGGACGATCGTCCACATGATGGACGGGACTGCCTTCCTCTAGACGCTATGATCACACGACAGCTGGGAGCTTCACCTTGAATACAACGCCCTGGGCGAAGTCCCCTTGGACACGGTCCTCCACCCAGACGTTCCCATTGTACCTCTTGGCAAGGGTCTTCACGATGTGTAGGCCCATGCCCGAGCCTTTCTTCTCGGGGGCTTTGGAGAACCTGTCGAATATGACGTCCTTGACATCGTCAGTGATGCCCCTTCCATGATCCGCGACGGACACCACCCAGTACCTTTTATCTCTCTCGAACATGCTCTCGATGGCTATCTCGATCAGGAGCGGCTCGTGCGAATCGTACTTCACGGCGTTCGTGAGTATGTTGATGAACATCTCCCTGACGAGTTCATCAGCCTCGGTGAAGTACTGGTTCCTAGTGAAGTCTGTCTTGCAGGTGATCTGACGTGCGGGATAGTACTGGGACACGCTCCTAGCGCACTCATGAAGGACCGCGCCCAGGTCGGTTTTGGTGAGCTCAACATCCCCGAAGGTCACCCTGGACATCGTCCTCACATTGCTCGCGAGCCAGCTGGTGTTCATGACCTGCTCCGCGATCCTGTCAATCATGGCGATTTTCTCAGGTTTGTCCACTTTCATCCGGAGCAGGTCGAGGTAGCCTAAGATCGCCTGGTTGAAGTTCTTGATGTCGTGTGAGAGAACATCGGAGTACAGCTCCGCGTCCCTGCGGCTGTCAATGTGCTCCTGAAACATGCGCGCGTTCTCGATGGCGATGCCGGCCAAGCTCGCGAATATCTCTATGACCTCGATTGTATCTGGGTCTGGTATGCGATCGTCCCGTGGCTTCAGTATCTCGATGTACGCGATGGGCAAGCCGTTCTTGTCCAAGATGAGCGTGTCTATCCAATCCAACTCGTGCCACTTGCCCTTGCCACCTCTAGGAAGACGTATCTGCTCAGGGTCGGGGTAGTAGGGCAGCTCCTCGGGCGAGATGCTCCTCTGACCCTCGGCCGGCATATAGTAAGAGACGCGGCCGATCTTGTTCCTCCAGTTGACGGCCGACCCGCGTGGAGGCATTGGACCTGTGTCGATGATCGAGTCGACATAGTCGACCGGGTACGTCATCTGCTTGATCGCCGCTGTGGCCTTCGGGGTGTAGCCGTACACCGCCTCCACTCTGTAGGCCCCCTCGTCCGCGTGCTTGATGCCCATCACCATGCGCTTTATCCCGAGCAGGCGCGCAAGAGTCTTGAGCAGGCTGTCGAGCATCTGGTCTAGGTCGCGGACATACATGATGCCAGTGGACAGGTCGAGGATCCTGGATAGCTGCTCGGTCCTCTGGCTGCTGACTCTGAGCGCTTGCTCCTTCTCCTGGGCCAGTCGGGCGTTCTCGAGGGCCACCTCAGCCAGTGAGGTGAATATCTCGACTGTCTCGATCGCATCCTTGTCCGGGACCTTGCCGTCCTTAGGTTCAGATGGGTAGATGACACCCACGATCCTGCCAGCGGAGTCGTGCAGGGCGAATGCCAGGAAATCGTTCGGCCTCATCTCTCCCTTCGTCCTCGGGACCTTGGACTTGTAGGAATCGATCTCAGAGGGGGAGATGTGATAGGCATAGTATCTCGGACTGACATCCTCAGCGAACGTGAGGTAAACGGACCTGCCGATCCGTTTGCTCTCTCTGAGGTCTTCGAGTATGACTTCGGTCGGGATCGACCTGGATTTGATTGACTGGTCTGCCTCCGTGCCGTATCCGAACACGGCCATCCATTTGAAGGACCCTTCAACTTCGTCGTATACGACGAGAGTAACCCTGCCAAAACCAAATAGGGAAGAGACCGACGCAAGAATCATCTGTGACAGCTTCTTGAGGTCCCTCTCAGATACGATCGAGGACGCGATCTTGAGAACGTCCTCGAGCAGATCGGTCTTCTGGGTCGTCGCCTGGACCTCTGGCATCGGTCTTGCGTTCTTCCTGTCCCTCAGAAGGGCGAGCCCTATGATCTCAGTGAACATCTCGATCGCGGACACAGTCTGCTTGTCAAGGAGCTTCTCGTCGAGCGCGTAGCCTATGTCCACCGAAGCCATCAGATCACCCGAGCCATCCCTCACCGCGAACCAATAGTAGTCCGCCGCATGCCACTGGTCCGGGCTCTTGCGCGGCAGACTTACGCCCTCGGGGTGCCTGTAGTAGGCCGGGTGATCGCAGAGAGGATCTGCTTCAGCGAGCTTCTGCCAGTCCTCCGCGTTGATGTAGTAACCGTTCCTCGAGACCCTGAACTTCTCATCCATCAGCTTGTGGATGAGGTCCTTCGGGTGGTAATCGGAAGTGATGCGCTGGATTATCGCATCTGCCCTTTCACGGCTGTAGCCATATGTGACGAAACGCATCGTTTCCCTGAGCTCCTTGTCCTGGACCTCCACGACGATGTCCGTCAGCCGGAAGAATTCAGCAATGCTCATCACGACTTCCTCGATCACCTTGCCAACTGGCGTTCCATCAGCTATCGTCCTGACGAGCTCGCCCAGCCTGGAGTTCACCTCTTCCTCCGCGATCTTGCGAGGGTGCTTGCCCAGCTTCTCTGGAGGGAGTTCTGGAAGAATCACTAGTTCAGCATACGATCCGTCCGCCATGCGACGATTCACCGCTCGATTCTCATATCTGGCCACTGATGAGATGGATTTGCCGCCTATTTAGGCTCGCCCGTCCGGTCTTAAGTATTGACTAGTAAGGAAGGATAACAAAACTGCCCCAGAAATCGTACATCGGAGGCGCCCGAGTTCAAGAGGATTTTCTGCGCAACAATTAATACATAGCAGGCGTTCGATTGGCACAAGCAGTCGGTGATTAGACATGGCGAATGTGAAGGATATCCTCGCGACGGCCATCGAGTTCGAGAAGTTCGGCGTCGAGTACTACATGCGCTTCAAGGATATGGTTGCGGACGAAAAGGCAAAGCCGCTCATGAAGGGCTTGGCAGATGACGAAAGGGAGCACGCCAACATACTGGAGAAAGAGCTCAAAGCGCTCGGAGGAAAGGCAGAAGCGCCCTCCAAGGCAGATGTGGAGAAGGGGCTCAAGGAGATATTCCCCGAGGCATCCCGAAAGGGTTCAATCGCGACAAGGGATGCAATCTCAGCTCTGAAGCTGGGCATCAGGACCGAGGAGCGCTCGATCGACTTCTACACCAAGAACGCCAATGTCGCAGGGCCCGACCTCAAAACGATCTTCGACAGGCTGGCGAAGATGGAGAGAGGCCACAAAGAGATGCTCGTGGAGAACCTGCGGTTCCTCGAGGACGACGGTTCCTGGTACGGCTATGTGCCGTTCCTAGACTGAATCCCCATAGGGCGTCTGGGCTAGAAAGATGCCAAGCTTTTTTAGATGCCCGTGGCATCATGCCGTTCTGGGAAGTAGAGTCAGTTGGCTACAGTCGTCCCGTTCAAGGCCTTCAGATATGACACCGATAGGTACGGCAAGGATGTCACGAGGTTCGTTGCTCCTCCATACGACATCATAGACCGTGTCATGGAGAAGAAGCTGAAGGATGACAGGCTAAACATCGCACATGTCACCTTGGGGGACGAGGGCGATTCCTACACGGTCGCCTCGCGACGCCTCCAGAGATGGATCAACGACGGCGTCCTGGTGCACGATCGCGAGGAGTGTTACTACCTATACGAGCAGACTTTCAGCAGCCCTGACGGGGGGCCGAGGGTCAGGTCCGGCATCATAGGGCTCGTGAAGCTGGAGGATTTCTCAAAAGGAGTGGTCTTGCCGCACGAGAAGACCATCCCGAAACACAAGGCCGACCGAATGCAGCTCATGTCGGCCGTTGCAGGAGACACCGAACAGATATTCATGCTCTATGACGACCCCTCGGAAGAGATGGAAGGCATCCTTCTGCGGGCGAGGAAGAAGGAAGAGGAGCTCCGGTTCCTGGACAATGACGGCGTGCATCACAGGATCGTCAGAATCTCGGACCCGGAGATGACCGGCAGGATAACCATGTTATTGGCGCCTGCCAAGCTGCTGATTGCGGACGGACATCACAGGTATGAGACATCGCTGGAGTACCGCAATAGCAAACGAGCCGAGGACGGCTCCGATGAGGGAACCATGCCTTATGACTTCATCATGGCCACACTAGTGAGCTTCAGGAACCCTGGCCTTGTCGTATACCCGACCCACAGGCTGGTCCAACATGTGGATGAGTCGCTCCTGTCGCACCTCCCGAAGGCTCTGGAAGAAGAGTTCGAGCTCAAAGCGCTGTCCGGGCCCGACGAGCTCGCGGCGGCGGTCGAGGGGTCTCCAGTGAAGGCCTTCGGCGTGTGGATACCTTCCTCTGGGACTTTCTTGTATGCGACGCCGAAGAAGAAGAGGGCTTCTGACAACCCTATGGAGGACCTGCCGGTGTACATCGTCCAGGAGAAGGTGCTGAAGAAGCTACTTGGCTACACTGCTGAAATGCTGGATACAAAGGTGAGCATCGATTATGTGAAGGGCACTGATCCGACGAGGGCCGCGATGGAAACGGGAGAGTACCAGGCGTGTTTCTTCGTCAAGCCTCCGACGGTCGGTCAGGTCATGCAGGTGGCGGAGACTGGGCAGAAGATGCCTCACAAGTCCACGTATTTCTTCCCCAAGATCTGGTCCGGAACGCTCTTTTACCTATTCGGCCGCGCCTGACCGCAGTCGGTCAACCGGTAAATAGTCCTAAGATAATACGCCGGCCGGCGGTCACATGAGATTCGAGTTGGGCATCACAGGCGGACGCATCGTGGACGGCGCGGGGAATCCTTGGTTCTACGGCGACATAGGCGTTTCCGGCAAGAGGATCGTCAAGGTAGGAAAGATCGAGAGGACCGAATGCGAGCGGACCATCAACGCGAAGGGGCTCTATGTCTGTCCCGGATTCATAGACATCCACACTCACTCAGATGTTACGGCCATCGTCTTCCCGGGCTGCGACAGCACCCTGAGGCAGGGGGTGACGACCCACCTGATAGGCAATTGTGGATCTTCCGTCGCGCCGCTGAGAGAGCCCTATGTGGAGGTCATGAAGAACTACTGGGGCGAATGGGCAGGTAAGTTCGAAGGATGGAACTGGCGGAGCTTCGGGGAGTACCTGAGGGTCCTCGAGAGGAAGGGCGTGGGACACAACATCGCAGCCCTGGTCGGCCACGGCGCGATCAGGACCGCCGCACTTGGCGCCGAGAGGCGAGCGCCCTCGCCCAAGGAGCTCAAGTTGATGAAGGACCTGACCGCGGAGGCCATGAAGAGCGGAGCCTTCGGCCTCTCCACCGGCCTGGTGTATCCCCCGGGGAGCTTCGCAAAGACCGATGAGATCATCGAGCTGTGCAAGGTGGTCGCGAAGTACGGCGGCATGTACACGTCTCACATACGCGGCGAGAGGGAGACTATCGCGGAGGCGATCAAGGAGGCCATACTCATAGGCGAGAAGAGCGGCGTCAGGGTACAAATCTCTCACAACTGCCCGAAGATAGGGGCGTGGGGCAGGACCAAGGAGACCCTCGGCTTAGCCGAGAAGGCCAGAGAGCGTGGACTCGATGTCACGGTTGACAACGATGTGCACACAGACCTCGCACCCAACCTCAGCCACGCCCTGCCGCAGTACATGGCGGAGCTGAATAGGGAGGATCTCCTCGAACACGTCAAGTCCAAGTCCAACAGAGCCAGGATCAAGCGGGAGATCATTGAGGACAAGCTGCCTGCGTTCGGCCCGTCCGGACTGCTCAAGCACGGCCATTTCGAAAGGATATTCCTGATGCACTGCCCCAAGCAGAAGAGCCTCGAGGGCAAGACGATCGCCCAGGTCGCGAGGGAGCGTGGCAAGGACGTCTTCGAGACCTACTTCGACCTCATGGTGGAGGAGAACGACGATATAATCGCGATATTCGACTACATCAGCGAGGACGACATCAAGAAGCTCTTGGTGCACCCGCTGGTCATGGTTTCCTCGGACTGTGCCACTTGGTCTGAAACTGGACCGCTCTCTGACCCCGCACCCTACATACCGTGCGCGTTCGGTGAGTACCCCGGCATATTCGAGAGATATGTCAGAGACGAGCCGCTATTGACCATCCAGGAGGCCGTCAGGAAGATGACCAGCTTCCCTGCTCAGAAGATGGGCCTGTACGACAGAGGACTGCTCAGGCCAGGGTTGAAGGCGGACATAACCCTCATCGACCTCGAGAACATCAAAGACAGGGCCACGAACATGTGGCCGCACGAATACCCGTTCAAGAACTACCCGCACAGATACCCTGACGGCGTGCCATTCGTCATCGTGAACGGGACGGTCGCGGTCGACAACGGGAAGCAGAAGAAGGTCCTCGCCGGAGAGGTCCTGAGGCACAGGCGGCCCTGATCAGAACTCGTACTTCCTGTAAGAGCCCTGGCACGGATTGCCTTTGCACACCCAAACGACCTTCTCGGTCAGGTTGAATACGATTGAGAAGATCGACATCGTCTGGTCCTCAGGGTCGAGCGCCGGATCGGGGTGCCTGCAGATCGATTCGGGGTACCCCACATGGTCCGAGAGCACCCTCTTGAAGACCTCCAGGTCGAGCTTCCCCAGCTCCTTCTTGAATAGCTTCTTGGCCCTGTTGTATCGCACTATGGACGAGAACCTCGTGTGCATGTTCTCCTCGAACTTCCACATCTTCGGGGAGAGGTAGTGGTTGGTGTGAACGAGCCAGCCGTCTTCCGCGTACAGGGCATCGAAGGTGGTCGCCGACCCCTCCATGCTGTATATCTCGCCGTTCGAGTCGGAGACGATGTTGTTGTAGCTGTGGCCCCTCTCCTCAGGCATCGATGCCGTGAGCGCTTGGTAGATGCCATTCTCTTTCAGGATCTTGCGCACCGGCAGAGCCTTGGGTATGCCCACGCGCGTATCGTTCGGGACCAGGGCGTTCCCGGTCACGCTGACCCCAGCTGCGTTGAGGCCCTCGGTAGGCCAGATGCCGCCGTAGTTCATGCCTATGTATCCCGGCTCGTCGGTGGGTTTGATCTTGGCGACGCATATTTCATCGATCTGGTGTGGGGACACGTCCTCATTGTGCGCGACATAGACGCAATCGTCCTTGGTCCAGCTGGCGTTCGCGGCAAGGTCGGTGCATGCCTTTCCCCTGCCTCCGGGGAAGTCGCACGTCATGGCGTAGACCAAATCGAACCTTAGGCCCGATCCCTCCGCGTATCCCTCCAGCTCCTCGATGAAGCCAGGATACCACTTCCTGCTCATGGGAAGGCTTCGCTTTGAGTACGCAATGGCCTTCTTCATGTCGAAGCCAGGAGTGGATACCGCGCTCTCTCTGAACCGCTTCGCCATTCTTGCTGCCTGGTCCCTGCACTGCTTTCCAATCGAGACGCCTATCTGGTAGTGGCTCCCTGAAGCAGAGACCAACCTGAATTCACTGGAACCGTCCTTTTTCGGCAATGATTATCCCCCTGACTTTGACCGAGGGCATCTGGAAGAAGCTAGAACATCAAAAGCCTGCCGATTGGATTACAGGGATTGGTCAACAAGGTTTATCAATCGGTTCGCCAGTCCACGGGACCATGCCTAAAGTGGAGCTCGAGTACAAGTGCAAAAAGTGCAAGAAAGAATACCCAGCGACGGTCAACTACGCCGGCAAGATAGATGATCTTGACCTCGATGAGAACCAGTCTAGGTGCCCATTCTGCGGCGAGTGGAACTGCGCGGACCCGATCTCGATCCAACAGGCGATCACGGACGCGAAGAAGAAGTAGCGGCAATCACTGATAGTCCGTCGAATCATGGCGCAGTCTGACGATTCTTCTCCGATGAAAAGGATTCCAACGGAGCGCGTCCATCGAGACGCACAGTCATCAAAGGCCAGATTCGTGGATGGATGCCCAAGTTTTCGCTGCGGAAACGACCGTGCTAACGCTTGAGCCAGACATCTCTCGGTTTTCCGATTTGCGGAAACCATATATACTATTGAAGACTGTCTCTAGTCGAATTGGGTCTGTTGAGGGGATTTTCTAACGGACCGAGACATGAGACATTAATACAAGGAGGACATGCCTAATGGAAGCTAGTAAAGAAGGCGAGATGCCTAGTGAGCCAGCTCCGGAGACACTTCCTACCGAGATCAAGGAGGAGGGGCCCAAGAAGACGAAGCTCCTCGCAGTGATCATCGTGGTGATAGTCGTTATCGCCGCAATCGCTGCAGCTTTTGGCCTTGGTCTCATCGGAGGGAAGAAGGAGGAGACAAACTTGGCTCCGACTGCCGGAGCGAGAGCCTTGACCAGCACCACGATACCAATAGGTGGTACGGTCAAGTTCGAGTCCCTAGCGACTGACCCTGACGGCACGATTGCCAAGTACTGGTGGTACTTCGGTGACGGCACGAATGTCAGCGGTGACGCCGCAGCGGCGAAGAACGTGAGCCACACATACGCTTATGGTGGACACTACTGGGTATACCACATTGCGACTGACGACAAAGGGCTCAATGGAAGCAACGAGGCAGCGATGGTCGGTGTCGACGTCCTGCTCTACATCATACCACCTGACCCCACCAACACGACTGCACCATTCGCGTTCTTGACATCTAATGTAGATGTCATCGACCAGAACACAACGGTCAATTTCAACATGACCAGCTCGGCCGGCGTGAACTATACCGTAGCCGATGACCTGTGGGAAGAAGGCTATGACCGCCTGACGGGAACGACCCTAGACTATGGTGTCGGAACCGCAGCCGTGTCAGTTGCTCCAGCGGAGTACATGACCGGATCGCACAAGTATACCCAGAGCGGACACTTTGCTGCGAAGTTCGTCGCAACCGCCTGGAATGAGAACTCAACGACCGTCATGAGGACGATCCACGTGCTGACCCCGAAGGCGACGTTCACCGGCGTGATCAAGAACCCGAATGCGTTCATCATGGTCACGATTGGTGAGCCTGACTACCTCGACCCGGCAGTAGACTACGAGACGGCCGGCGGCGAGGTCCTGCAGAACTGCTACGAGTCACTTGTGTGGTACAGCGGTACGAGCGCTTCGACTCTGGTGCCGCAACTGGCGACCAAGGTCCCGACAGTGGGTGACGGTATCACAGCTGACGGATTGTACTACAACTTCACCCTCAGGACCGGCGTGAAGTTCCACAACAACCAGACCATGACCGCAGACGATGTCGTGTACTCCGTCCAGAGGGTAGTGAGGATACACGACCCCGACGGACCTGCTTGGATGGTCGAGCAAGTGCTGACGGACGGCATGTCGGCATACATCGGTGACACGCGGGTCAACTGGACAGACAGCGTGACGACCCACACGATTCCCGCATGGTTGCTTGCGACCGTCGGAGGCACTGACCCGTACTACATCATCACGGAACTTGACAACCAGAACGCTAGCGAGGCGGCGGTCAAGGCGATCGACCCGACACACGTGAGCTTCCGCCTGACACACGCCTATCCAGCGTTCTTGTACATCTGCGCATACACTGTGATGGACGTTGTCAGTAAGGTCTTCGTTGAGGCAAACGGCGGAGTTTCCAATGGGAACCACAACGATGTGATGGATGTCAAAGTGTGTGGAACAGGCCCGTACTACATGGAGAAGTGGGAGAAGGGCGTCAAGATCCACCTGGTTAGGTGGGACAGCTGGTGGAACAGCGCTAACCAGTCAGTCAAGCTGCAGGACGTGTACATCGTCAAGGCCAACGACCAGAACACCAGGATACTGATGCTTCAGGCCGGAGATGCGGACTGCGCAGTCATACCGATGGACTTCGAGTCGCTGTTCAGCGACACTTCGAAGTTCACGGTCAAGAAGGGGCTGCCGACGTTCGACATAACCTTCGCGGGTTTCAACATGAACATCAACACGACCGCGGCGGCATTGTACGGTAGCACCGTGCCTGCTGACTTCTTCACGGACATCCATGTAAGGAGCGCCTTCGTGCACCTGCTGAACTACACGCAGTTCATCACGAACGTCCTGAAGGGCAACGCGATCCAACCCAACGGGCCGATCCCGAAGGGCATGTTCGGCTACGACCCCTCGGTACCGGTGTACGACTACAACCTCACGGCTGCACAAACGGAGCTGACGGCTGCCATCAACCCGGCGACTGGACGCAGCTGGTGGATCGACGGCTTCACGATCGCCTTCATGTTCAACTCGGGCAACGCCTACAGAGAGGCGGCCTGCACGTACATGAAGTCGGCATTGGAGTCCATGGGATCGCAGTTCCACGCGACAATAAACGCGCTGGACTGGCCTACATACCTGGCGAACCTTAGGAAGGCCCCGAGCCCGTTCCCGCTGTTCTACCTCGGGTGGGCACCAGACTACGCGGACCCCGACAACTACTGCAACCCGTTCCTCCTGACCGGCGGGACGTTCGCGTACAGGACCCAATATTCCAACGCGACGATCGATGCGCTGGTGAAGAGTGCGAGCAGCGAGCTGAACTTGACCTTGAGGGCGCAGATGTACTCCGAGATCACGTGGTTGACGCACAACGACACGCCATACATATGGCTCTACCAGTCGAACAACTTCCACGTGGAGAGATCCTGGATCAAGGGTTACTACTACAACCCGATGTATTCAGGATTCTACTACCCGTCGTTCAGCAAGGGTTAGTGAATCTGTAGAACGCCGCAAACCCTTTCGCGAAACCTCTTACATTTCTCATATTTCACACGGGAGCGGACGCTTTTTAGCCATTGGTAGAGTCGACTGACGCACCCTGTGACGGAGTACGCTGTTATGATTCAAGGGAAAACCTAGAAATAGAGTCAATCGGGTATGGTGGAACTGTCTCAGGGTGATGGTTCCTGCAACTGTGGACATACATCTTCAGGCGGCTCCTATTGCTCATACCGGTTCTCCTAGGTGTGTCCATACTCACATTCGTGATCATGCGTGCGGCGGGCGACCCGGTCACAGCCTACCTGCAGAACCCCGAAAAGGCTACCGAGGCACAGATACGTCTGATCGAACAGAAGTATCACCTTAACGAGCCGGAGTACATACAATACTGGTATTGGTTGAATGGGGTCCTGCATGGCGACATGGGCTACAGCCGCATGGCTGGTTTACCCGTGACGCAAGCGATTGCTTTGAAGTTCCCTGCCACTTTCGAGTTAGCGCTGATCTCTGTGTTCTTCGCTGTGGTTGCGGGCATAGGGTTGGGCACGAGATCCGCGGTGAAGGCGAATTCGGCATTCGATCAAACGACCAGGGTGACTTCCCTTGTGGCCGTTTCGATCCCGGTCTTCTGGCTAGGGTTGATCCTCCTGATGATATTCTACAGAGGATTGGGGTGGCTGCCCGGTCCTACCGGTCGCCTAGGCACGACACAGGAGCTTCACGTGGTGACAGGGTTCTTTCTAATCGATTCCATCCTCAGCGGCAAGCTTAGTCTGTTCGTCGATGTTGTCGAACACCTGGCATTGCCGTCCATCACGCTCGCCTTTGCGTCTACAGCACTCATCGTGCGCATGATGCGCTCAAGCATGCTCGAGGTGCTCGGGGCGGAGTATGTCAGGACTGCCAGGGCCAAAGGGCTACCTGAGAAAGTCGTCATCAATAGGCACGCGCGCAGGAACGCGCTCATACCGACGGTCACAGTTGTCGGCCTCAGCTTCGGTGGGCTCTTAGGCGGGGCCGTCCTCACTGAGACGGTCTTCAACTGGCCTGGACTTGGACAGTGGTCCGCTCAGGCTGCTCTGAACCTCGACACCGCAGGCATCATGGGATTCACCTTACTCACGGCGTTGATCTACGTCCTGTCGAACCTCGTAGTGGACATCATCTACGCTTACCTCGATCCACGCGTAAGGCTTGGCTGAAGAACTCAAAAGGTATGGTCAATGACTTCGAAACAAACGAGCGGGACCACGAAAAAAGGGGCGACAGCACCAGCCAAGGCGGCCAAAGCCAAGTCCAAGAAGGGAGGGGTCGTAGACGACCTCAAGATGGCGCTCAAGCCGCACATAAGGGAGTGGAAGTTCGACCTGCACCTGATGTCCAAGAGCCTCACCTCGATAGTTGGCATGGTGCTCCTGGTCATTCTGGTGATGCTGGCAGCTGCACCGTTCCTGTTCATGCCACCGCAAGGACAAGGAGACCCGTTCGAGATACCAATCGACCTGACGAAGCGCGACCCGTTGCCACCAGGGACCCCAGGCTATCCACTCGGGAGCATGGTAGATGGCAGGTCGGTACTCTACGGCATTGTCTGGGGCGCGAGGACATCGATGGCCTTCGCAATACAGGTCGTCCTTGTGGGAGCCGCTATAGGATTGGTCCTGGGCCTTGTATCAGGATACAAGGGCGGTATCCTCGACGAGCTTGTCATGAGGTTCACGGACATCTTCCTCTCGATACCCGGGCTCATACTCGTGATGGCAATAGCAGCCGTCCTGGGAAGGAACCTGAACGCCACCAAGCTGGCACTGATGGCGGTCTGGTGGTCAGGGTATACTAGACTGATCAGGGGACAGGTGCTGTCCGTTAGGGAGAACACCTACATCGACGCTGCCAGGGCCTCGGGCTCGGGCGAGTTGAAAATCATGTTCAGGCACGTGTTGCCGAACTCGTGGGCCCCGATGGTAGTTGCGGCCACGATGGACATGGGGACCGTGGTGCTGGTCATGGCTGGCCTGAGCTACCTCGGACTCGGAGCACCTCACGGATACGCCGAGTGGGGCATGATGATCAACGACGGCCAACAGAGGTTCGTTTACGGCGACTGGTGGATGATCGTGTTCCCCGGACTCGCGATACTGATGTTCGTGCTTGCGTTCAATCTAATGGGGGACGGGCTGCGCGATGTGCTCGACCCGAAGATGAGGAGGTGATCTCGTGGCCGACAACGAGGACAACATTCTTGTGGAGATCAGCAACCTCGTTATCAACTTCTACACTTACCAGGGCATAGTCCGGGCAATAGAGGGAGTGGACCTGGTAATACGCAAGGGTGAAACGCTCGGGCTGGTGGGAGAGACCGGCTGCGGCAAGAGCGTCACCGCGAGCGCCATCATGAAGCTCATCCTGAGCCCACCAGGAAAGGTCGAGGGAGGACACGTCTACTTCATGGAGCCACCAGATGTGCGCGCCCGGAGAATCCAGTTCGAAGCGGACGCGCAGCGGTGGTACGAAAGACTCCCTGAGAGCGAGAGGAAGAAGCTCGTTGCTACTTACGGGTTCAGATGGACCGGATTCGTGAAGCGTCCAAAACCGGTGACCAAGTCCGCGGTGGAGAAGACCGTCCCGCCGGAAAGGGTACCTCCACGATTGGTGGATCGATACCTCGCGACCAAGCTTCCTTCGATCCCCAAGGATGATAAATCGTCGCAGGACGCCGTCAAACGGAGCTACGACATGCTCACGAAGTCCATCCAGTACATGCAGAAGATCAGGGGCAAGTTCATCTCGATGATATTCCAGGAGCCCACCAGTGCCCTTAACCCTGTGTTCACTGCTGGCGATCAGATTGCCGAGGTTATTCTGCTCCACAGAAAGGGCGATATGGCCGCGCGGGCCGCCAAGAGGATCGCGGATGAGCTGAAACCTTTCAAGAAGCCGACCAAGCAGCGCATGGATGACGCGCGCCAGTGGTACTCGGGATTGTCGGACCTGGAGCGAAAGAGAATGGTCGCTGCCTACAGATCTTGGTTCTCGCGCTTCAGGAAGAGGGGGAATCCCTTGACTCTGGCTCAGATCCGGAAGACCGTGGCTCCCGGGGAAGCCCCCGCGAGCCTCATAGCAGCGTTCATGAGGAAGAAGAGGCGGAGGCCAATGATGCTTACCTCGCGAATCCAAGTGAGAGTAGAGCCCTCGAAATCCTCATACAAGACGATTAGCAGATGCTCTATGTGCAACGCCAAAGTGGAAGAATCGGACGAGTGGTGCGACAGCTGTGGCAGCAGATTCTACGGACCGATATCCTGGTTCTTGAGACTTACCGCATTGAAGACGAACCAGAAGATGCTTCAGTTCATCGTCAAGAAGCCGGAGTCTAAGGAATTCTTCTCAGCGAAAATCCCATTACTGAATCGATATCGCAAGGACCTCTACGAGGAAGCTCTCAAGGAAGCCGTCAGGATGCTTGAGGTAGTGAGAATCCCGGACCCAAAAGGTATCGCTCGCAGGTATCCCTTCGAGCTCAGCGGGGGGATGCAGCAGAGGGTCATGATAGCCATCGCCCTTGCGTGCAACCCGAAGCTGCTCATAGCCGATGAGCCCACGACCGCACTCGATGTCACGATCCAGGGGCAGATTCTCAAACTGATGAGAGACCTCAAGCAAGCCTACGGCGGCTCGATCCTGCTGATAACGCACAACCTAGGCGTGGTTGCGGAGATGTGCGACCGCGTTGGGGTGATGTATGCCGGGTCGATGGCCGAGATCGGAGTGTCCAGGGACATATTCAAGAAGCCCCTCCACCCGTACACGCAGGGACTGATGAAGGCCGTCCCCTCGATCCAGATGGAATCGGAGAGGCTGTACACCATCAGAGGTTCGGTCCCCAACCTAATCTACCCGCCAAGCGGGTGCAGGTTCCACCCGAGATGCGACTACGCCAGGAAGTACTGCGAAAAGGTTAAGCCCGATCTGATCGAGATAGAACCGGGACACAAGGTTTCATGTCACATGGTGGCGAAGGCGGAGGGGTATGTTCGAGAATAAGGTCGAATTCGACAGAAACCTCATCGATGTCGTCAACCTGAAGAAGTACTTCCCAATCCGGGGAGGCCTTCTCAAGCGGTCAGTGGGAGTGGTGAAGGCCGTCGACGACGTCACCTTCTTCATCAAGAGGGGTGAGACCCTCGGCCTAGTTGGAGAGTCCGGCTGCGGCAAGACCACTGTCGGAAGGTCCATCATGATGCTAACGCCGCCCTCGTCTGGCTATGTGTTCCTCGAGACCCCGAAGGACATCGTCAGGACCTTCACTGAGCTCGTGAATCTCGTGAACGGCACCAACGTCGGCAAGATGACGCCCGAGGTGGCACTGGCAATCGCGGACAAGATCAACAAGATGTTCGGGTCCCACAACTGTGAGATAACCGAGGGCAAGAAGAAGCACTTCTGCATCGACGCCGGGAAGATCACAAAGGCGGTCCAGCCCATCCGGTCCGGGACAAGGTTGGGAAGCGAGGAAAAAACAGTCAGGGACCTCGCGGAGGACGCGATCGAGGAGCTCACCCGGAGGTATTGCATCAACTTCAAGATCAAGAGCCAGGTCCGGAAACTGAGGGGAAGGATCCAGTTCGTGTTCCAAGATCCGTTCTCATCATTGGATCCGAAGATGCTGATCAAGAACATCGTTTTGGAACCGATGGTCGCTCAGAACAGGTATCGGGGAAGAGGGGGCGCGAGCGGCAAGAAGCTCTCGAAGGAGGAACTTAGGATGCGAACGATACAGCTGCTCGAGAGGGTGGGTCTGAACGTCGAGCACATGTACAGGTTCCCGCACGAGTTCAGCGGGGGGCAGAGGCAGAGGATAGGCATTGCCCGGGCACTCTCCGTCAATCCGGACTTCGTCGTCCTCGACGAGCCCACTTCCGCACTGGATGTGTCAGTCCAGGCGCAGATCCTCAACATGCTGAACCATCTCCAGAAGGACTTCGGCCTCACCTTCCTCTTCATATCCCACGACCTGAGCACGATCAGGTACATGTGCGACCGGGTCGCGGTGATGTACCTGGGCAAGATCGTTGAATACTCCGAGAAGCACGAGCTTTTCAACAAGCCGACGCACCCGTACACCGAGGCGCTCTTGTCGGTCATACCTGTCCCAGACCCCGACCTGAAGAGGGACAGGATCATCCTCCCAGGAGATGTGCCGAGCCCGGCGAACCCGCCCTCCGGCTGCAGGTTCCACACAAGATGCCCCCTGGTCATAGATGTATGCCACACGATCGACCCGCCCCTGACGGACAGGGGGAACGAGCACTTTGTCGCGTGCCATGTCCGCTGACGGCAGTTCGGAAGGCCCAATCGATTCGGCCTCCAAGAAGCGCGAGGCGGCTTACCGAGCCCTCGAAGAGGACTCCGACCTCCCGGAGGAGCAGGCGGTCAAGCTGGTCCGCAAGCATCTGCCATGGAAGGACTGGCTGCTCGCTGATTTCCTGAGATACTGGTATGTCCTCGGCTGCCTCGCATTGGACGTCTTTTTACCACTCCGAATCGCCCGTTGGCTCCACGCGGACTCGGCCTATAGCATCCTAGGACTCGTCGTTCTTCTGTTGGTGCTAGTCTACCTTGAGACGAGGACATACATATGGATCTGGCCCAGTGGCGTCAAGACTAGAATCGAGACGCAGCGAAGGGCGTTCCGCAGGGCGTTTCGCAAGCTGACAGCAGCGTTCCGCAGGGACTAGACCTGTCAGAGCGTTCATATCGCCGCTCGTCGATTCCAGACAATCGAGGGGGGCAACAACTGAACGGCTACCTCATTGCCATTCTGGCATCGGCCGCGTACGCGGTGATACTCCTCGTCGGCTGGCGAGTGAAGCTATGGAATCGGCACGGCATCAAGCTCTATGGTCCGATCATGATGCTCAGGACAAGCAGAGGCCGGGCATTCATCGAGAGGCTCGGATCGCACGCGCGCGGATGGAGCCACTATGGCCTTGCCTCGGTGGTCATATGCGCACTCACGACCACAGTCGTTGCCGCCTTTCTGATATGGGAGGTCTTCACGACCTTCAGCGCGCCGTCCCAGATGGACCTGTCGAACGACCTCCCCTTCGGCCAGACCGGCATCAATCCAGCAGTGACCGTGACATATGCCGTCATAGGAATAGGGGTCGCAGTCGTCGCCCATGAACTATGCCACGGGGTTCTCTCAAGCGTCGGCAATATCAAGTTGAGGTCCATCGGACTCATGCTTCTGGTGATCCCGATAGGCGCGTTCGTCGAGCCAGACGAGGATGCCCTCAAGGCCACGAAGCGGACGAACAGGCTGAAGGTCTACGCCGCAGGGCCTGCCACCAACGTCATTCTGGCAATCGTCTTCCTGGCAATCCTACTGGGGTTACTGATGCCTTCGGTCAGACCAATCGCAGATGGGGCGGTCGTCACGAGCGTCGCGCCCGACTCCCCTGCAGAGACCTCCGGCATAAGGGTTTGGAGCGACATCACCGAATTGAATGGGGAAAAGGTGAACACCACCTCGTTCAGGTCAACCTGGTTCAGCAATCCCGGGGAGCTTGTCAGCATCAACCTGACCTACAAGCAGCAAACGCAGATCATCGCGCTCCCGGGAGGCGTCGTGATTAGTTCGGTGACGGACGGACCCGCGCTCAATGCTGGCATACGGCCAGGGATGATGGTGACGAGCCTGAACGACACCGTGATCCACAGCGTTGAGCAGTTCGAGTCAGTGGTAGAGGCTTCAACGCACGACGCACCGGTGAACATAACCGTGCTGAAGCTGGGACATGATACCACCGGAGGCGTCAGCTGGTTCGTCCAGGATCCGTCAATAAGGAGCGTGAACCTGACAACCAAATGGCTGTACTACCGCCTGCATTTCCCCAACCAGAACAAGGAGGAGTACAGGAACATCAGCTTCATGGGTGTTTCGAGCTCTCCCCTAGGCATCAGCGTCGAAGACCCCGACACGATCCTGAAGCCGGTGGCGCATCCGTTCAGCGCAACCGGGGATATTGACGCCGCCATGAGGGACTCCCTTAGGTACCTAGGACTTCCGTTCTTCGGTTACGCCCCGATCATGTCGCCCGAGGCTGACCTCTTCGAACCATCAGGAGTCCTATCACCCCTGCCAACCAACGTGTTCTGGACGGTCTCGAACCTATGCTACTGGATCTTCTGGATGAACCTCATGTTCGCCCTGACGAACGCAATACCGGCCGTGCCCATGGACGGCGGGATGGTGATGAGCGACCTCATCAAGGGGCTGACCAGACGCCTGGGCGAGAGGCTGAGCGGGTTCGACCTCCTGGTCGGGAAGAAGCCCATATCGGACGTGCAGGTTGACCGTTTCATGATAGCGCTCACTGCGGTGTTCGGAGTATTGGTCGCCTACCTCGTGCTATGGCAACTGCTCTTGTGACCAAGCAAGCCTCCCTACGTTGTTAGGCAACAGGTTATTTCGTCCACCGGGCAATCCCAAACACGCCGAAGGGACGACAGTGAAGTGATCAAATGGTCAAGAGAAAAATCATCGAGATAGACGAGGACAAGTGCAATGGATGTGGCGCATGCGTCACCAAGTGCGCGGAGGGTGCGCTCCAGATAATTGATGGCAAGGCCAAGGTCGTGAATGAGGTGTTCTGCGACGGCCTCGGTGCATGCATAGGTGAGTGCCCTGAAGGGGCGCTAGAAATCGTCGATAGGGATGCCCCTGAGTTCGACGAGGAAGAGGTCAAGAAGCACATCGGCCACGGAAAGGCACACGAGAAGGAGCCGATCGGGCTGGAGCCGTGCGGGTGCCCATCCCATAACCCGATGGTCCTAACTGCGGGAGGAGCGAAGGGAGGGCATGGGAAACACCACGGTCCAGAGCGCGAGGAGCTGCCCCCCGAGCTGACCAACTGGCCGGTTCAGTGGAGGCTCGTGAGCCCGTCGATGCCTTTCTTCAAGGGCGCTGATGTCCTCTTGGCGGCGGACTGCGTACCGTTCGCTTTCCGAGACTTTCATGGCAAGTTCTTGGAGGGCAGGCCGGTCATAATCGGATGCCCGAAGCTCGACGATCAGAAGGCCTACCTGGACAAGCTCACAGACATCTTCAGGGACGCCACCCCGAAAACCGTCAACATCGTCCACATGGAGGTCCCGTGCTGCCACGGGCTCCAGAAGATCGTGGACGAGGCCGTCAGGCGGTCGGGGAGGAACATTCCTGTTCGAACAACAGTGGTCGGTATCAAGGGAGATATCCTGAAAGCCGGCTGAACCTTTCACGCGGATAGACTATTGAACCGGGAAGCCATACGCCGCATCGATGCCGCTGGACATAACTTGGACCAGGCGCGCGATGCGGCTTCCTCCCGAGGTCCGGGAGGAGCTTGCAAGAATGCTGGACAAGGTCCACCCGCACTTCGCGGAGATCAGGCGGCCCATGAAGGTCGGCATAACGCGGTTCTATGACGGCCTCGTGTTCCAGTCCAACGCCGGCAAAGTCAAGCTCATGGTGGACGTCCACAGATCCAGAAAAGGCGGTTGGAAGTTCCCCACCTACTGGACTCTGGTGCACGAGTTCATGCATCTGGTCCAGTTCAACGACGACGGAATCCCAGGAGGAGAACGCGCGATCGACATCCAGGCACTGACCAGGGTGCCCCCGGGGTTGATCGACGACTCCCCGTGCTATCTGGTCGTCCCGGAGGAGATCAGAGACTCCTGGAACGATAAGTACGCAGAGCTCGCCCACGTGCTCGCCAAGGAAGCTTTGAAAAAGAGGCGTGATGGACTCAGACGCTACGCCGTCTGGTGGGAGGATGAGTTCGAGAAGAGGGCGCAACCGGGCAAATAGGCACTCACTAAGTCACCCTCGGCTCTGAGATCGACGATCGACCGAATGTGGTCCCTGAGCTCAGAGCGACTTTAGGAAATTCTTCATGGAAATGTCGAATCAATCCGTCTCTATCTCCAGCTTCGTTCTCCTGCCGAATCGGCAAGCAGTAAGAGTCGCATACCCGTCGGCAATGTTCAGGCAGATCGTGTTCTTGCCCTTCGATGTGACAGCCAGGCCCAAAGAGCGCTCAGCGAAATGCCTAGAGGCAAGGTCGACTACCTCGTCCGGAGACAGGTCCGTAGTCGTTGAGTATTTCAATATCACTCCCTCTTGGTCACGGAATGGGAAGGCAGGACCATATCTGTTCCGACGTCGGGGAGATGCATCTATCAGAGCTTCTTTTGCGAAGATGCCTCCAGGCCAGATCTCACGTTCAACAGTATCTCCTGACTCCTCCGGAGGTAGTTAGCTCCTATGATTCCAAGGGATGTGAAC
>JAHIZT010000082.1 GCA_018814355.1 Candidatus Thermoplasmatota archaeon
GACGCTCAGGTCACCTCTCCGATGCAACTCGTTCCATTCGGCTCCGACCGTGCGGCCATCGCTGGCTCGTATAGGATCATCATCACGTCATGCTGGAACGCGCCGGGGTCGAACCGTAGACCCCCTGCCACCTCCAATCCCTTGGAGACGGCTGTCTGCAGCAGGTTGATGCTGGCGTTGATGTGCCTATCAAGGCGCCATCCGCACTGGCATACGAACACCGCGCCCATTCGGGAATCTTGCATCCTCCCACACGTCGAGCGCGTTCTGCTGCTGTGCCTGGGATAGTCTTGGTCGACTCGAAGGTACGACTCAAGGCTTGATACGACACCATTGACTGGCATCACCTCATTCACGGCGTTTCCTCTATTAAGACTCCGCCGCTGCATGTAGTGCTAGGAAGTCAGGGCGTAACCGCTTCGATGTCCTAATCACCTGACTTGTCACAGAACGGCACTTTACTTGCACAACCTATTTATCCGGACTGCCCGCTAGGGCGGAGGCGCGACTAACATGGTTCTAGAAGGTCTCGGCCAGGCGCTCAGAGGGGCGATCAAGAAGATCGCCAACGCTTCCCACATCGACCAAAAACTGGTCAAGGAAGTGGTCAAGGACATACAGAGGGCGCTCCTGCAGGCAGACGTCAATGTCAAACTGGTGCTCCAGATGACCAAGGAGCTAGAGGAGCGCGCCCTGACGGAGAAGCCTCCCGCAGGCATGAGTTCCCGAGAGCATGTCATCAGGATCATCTACGAAGAGATGGTCAAGATCATCGGCAAGCCGAAGGAGATCCCCGCGAAGCCTCAGCGGATCCTCATGGTTGGCCTTTACGGTCAGGGCAAGACGACTTCCGCAGGGAAACTGGCTCGGGACCTCCACAAAAGGGGCATGAAGGTCGGTTTGGTTGCTGCGGATGTACACAGGCCCGCCGCGTACGACCAGCTGATGCAGATCGGCAAGAAGATTAATGTCCCAGTCTACGGGGACCCCAAGGAGAAGAACGCGGTCAAGATAGCCAAGCACGCCATGAAGGAATTCGAGGGGTACGACGTCCTGATATTCGACACATCCGGGAGGCACTCGCTGGAGGACGACCTTATCCAGGAGATCAAGGACATCGCGAAGGCGGTGGATGCTGAGAACAAGATACTGGTCCTAGACGCCCAGACGGGACAGCAGGCCGGACCTCAGGCCAAGGCGTTCCACGAGGCCGTCGGGCTCACGGGCGTGATACTCACCAAGATGGACGGGACCGCAAAGGGCGGAGGCGCGCTGAGCGCCATCGCGGAGACAGGAGCCCCGATATCATACATCGGAGTGGGCGAGCACCTGGAGGACCTTGAGAAGTTCGACCCTGACAGGTTCATCAGCCGTCTGCTGGGCATGGGAGACATCAAGTCCTTGATCGAATCGGCCTCCGAGGTGATGGACGAGGAGAAGGCCGAGGAGATCACCAAGAAGATGATGTCCGGGAAGTTCACTCTCAAGGAGATGTACGAGCAGATGGAGATGCTCCAGGGCATTGGCCCGCTCAAGAAGATCGCCGCGATGCTTCCTGGGCTGGGAGACAGGCTCCAGGAGCAGGACATGGAAGCCACTCAGGTCAGGCTGGCCAAATGGAGGGTCATCATGGACTCGATGACCGACGAGGAGCTCGAGAACCCCAAGGAGATCAAGTCATCGAGGGCAATGAGGATAGCCAGGGGGAGCGGCACCAGCCAGAGGGACGTCAGGGAGCTCCTTAAGCAATACAACATGTCCAAGAAGGCCATGAAGGGCTTCATGGGCAACCGCAAGATGAGACGTCAGTTGATGAAGCAGATATCAGGATCTGGCCTGGCCAAGGGAGGGTGATGTTTCTGAGGAGATACATAGTAATGGGCCACAGGGCAATCACGTCAGCTGAGTTCAAGCTGGACGACCTGTGCGGATCGACAGGCAGACTGGACATACTTCTTAGGTGTGTCAACTCGGCATTCTTCCTTTCCCACGGGATCAGGAGAGATGTCGAGATCGTGCTGATGCTCCTGGGAGAGCCGAACCCGCCCAAGACGATCAGGATAAACGGCTCTGAGGTGAAGTACCTCAACCCCGACGAGCGGAGCACTGCCGCGCTCATAAGAAACGCCCTGCTCCAGAAAGGCGAGGGCGAAAGGAAGTGCTCGCCTGGCATATACGTCTCTGAGCGCAGCTATAGCGAGGTCTTGTCCAACATGTCAAAGGAGTCCAAGATGTGCTACCTCCGCGAAGACGGCGAGGACATCAGGGTGGCCACTCTCGCACCTGACCCGACGTTCGTGCTTGGCGACGACCAGGACCTGACCAAAGAGGAGGAGGACATCCTCATGACCTACGAGCCCAAGAGGCTCTCCCTGGGGCCAGTCAGCTATCATGCGGACCACTGCATAACGCTGGTCAACAACGAGCTCGACAGAAGATAGCTCTGCTCACTGGGCAGGGCTTGAGGACTCGCTCGGGACGACCGGCGCGACCTCAGAGCCTCCGTTCTCAGGTTCAGTGTCATACCTGACTACGAACCTCCCGTTGATGAACCTGAGTGTGGCGGAACGAAGTCGACACTTGTAGAGCCTGACCTTTCGGCCCTTGTAGACCTCTTTCTCCCTGTCGACACCGATCAGGCCAGCCAGCTCCAGTTCGTGTATCCTTCTGTAGCAGGCGGCGATTGGTATCTGGCAGATCTTGCTCAGCCGTTGGGCGGACATCGGGGAGGTGTAGGTGCTCACCAGTATCTTCTGTGAGTAATCGTCTGCGAGCAGCCTCGAGACGTCCTTGGCTTTATGCTCTGAAGTCATTCCGCTCGCGTCCAACTAGGCGCTGACGGACTTAAGGCGGTTATTGTCAGGTTATCAGTGTTGATAACTCACTAGGCGTAGCCAGCCGGGTCGCGGTTTATTGTCAATTCCGGACGATTGACGGTCAGCATGGGATCCTGCACATGCAGCTCCTGCGCTAGCACTGCGCGTAAACCCACAAGGAAGAAAAGAGTTTCATTGGAGAAGATCCACGATCTAGTCTTTCTTCTTCTCCAAGGCTCCTGCGACTATGACGGCTCCAGTGACGATAGCGGCGGCTAGTACGCCCATACTGGCGCTGAGGTCGTCTGTGAACAACACATTCGCCGCTATCTTGATTACCAGGAGCGTCAGAGCGAAGTAGATCAGGCCCAATATGACCATCATGATAGTGGCTATCAATGTCACTACAAGGACGTCAAGCTTCTGTTTCATTCCCATTCCCTCACCTCCTCCTCGAATCATTATCGGGGCTACATCCGGAATGGGCTTGCGACGTATTTGGAGGTTATGGAATCATTCATCGACACCTGCCGTGTCAAGCAGTAGCATTTGGTGATTCAGTTCCATGAGGTTGGGAAATGGGAAAAGGGTCTGAGCAAGGCCATTAATCCGCGCCGATTGACCACATTCGACCTACTACTAGGCTCATCAACACATGTTGTCAGCGATGAGAACTCACAAATTGACCTGCACGCATCTCACGAAAGGATTAATCCAAGCATAGACATCTATCCCGGGGAGTTCCCAGATGACTGTCTGCCCGCTCGATTTCAGGTACGGCCGCCCAGGGATGAAGGCCGTGTTCGATGAGGAGAACCGCCTCCAGAGGATCTTGGACGTGGAGGCCGCTCTGGCCCAGGCTCAGGCAAAGGCAGGGAACATCAAGCAGGACCATGCGGACATCATCAAGAAGACGGCGAGCACCAGGTATGTCAAGTTGGACCGCGTCCGAGAGATAGACCAGAAGATCAACCACGAGATAACGGCCATCATACGGGTACTGAGCGAGCAGTGCGGGGAGAGCGGGAAGTTCGTGCACGTGGGCGCGACCTCGAACGACATTCTCGACACTGGCGCGGCGTTGCAGATCAGGGACGCTATCAAGATCGTCGATGACGACCTGGGCAAGCTCAGGAAGACCCTGGCGATGCGGGCGAAGGAGCACAGGGACACCATCATGGTGGGCAGGACGCACGGGCAGTGGGCGCTTCCCATAACGTTCGGTCTCAAGCTGGCGAACTATTCGCTAGAGGTACACAGACATCAGCAGAGGCTGACGGAGTGCTCCGCCAGGATTCTGGTCGGGAAGATGAGCGGAGCTGTCGGGACGGGGGCCGGCTTCGGACCCAAGGCGCTGGAGATCCAGGCGAACGTCATGGAACATCTCGGGCTCGGAGTCGAGGAAGGTCCGACCCAGATCGTGGCTCGAGACAGATACGTGGAACTCATCTCGGTTCTGGCCAACATATCGTGCTCCATCGAGAAGTTCGCCACCGAAGTGAGGAACCTCCAGAGAGGGGAGATAGCGGAGGTCTCGGAATTCTTCGATGATAGTGTCCAGGTCGGCAGCTCGACGATGGCCAACAAGAGGAACCCGGTGACGGCTGAGAACATCTGCGGGTTGGCCAGGATCGTCAGGGGGTTCATGACGCCGGCCTATGAGAGCGCGATGCTGTGGCATGAGCGGGACCTGACCAACTCCTCGGCCGAGCGGTTCTTCGTCCCGCACTCGTTCATTCTGGTCGACGACATGCTCGCCAAGCTGGACAAGCTGTTCGAGACCCTGGTCGTGGATCCTGCTCAGATGGAGAGGAATCTGGCGAAGGCTGGGAGTGTCATAATGGCGGAGTCCGTCCTCCTTGCACTCGTGGGAAAAGGGATGGGCAGGCAGGAGGCCCATGAGCTCATCCGCAAGTGCAGCATGGAGTCGCAACACGCCTGCGAGGATTTCAAGAGCTACCTGATGGCCAACAAGGATGTCCGGGCGCTGCTCTCTGAGAAAGAGATTGATGCTGCCCTGGACCCAAGAGCATACCTCGGGAGCACAGGCGAGACCGTGGACCACATTCTGAAACTGGTTGCGTAGCAAAGATAGAAATAGCACACTCTTTCTCATCGGCCTACCAAAGGGCCCTTAGATCAGTGGCAGATCGCTTCCTTCGCAAGGAAGAGGCCGTGGGTTCAAATCCCACAGGGTCCACTATGACCGTTTTCAACCTTTTCTCGTCAGATGTATTATCAACAACATCTGCAATAGCCAGAGAGTAGACGCCCTATTGATGGAATGACGCGGAAATAAGTGCGGAGCGTGCATAGCACGGAAGAAGATCGTTTGAGCGGAACTGTGAAAGGATTCGCAATGGTCCTTCTCGGCATCGTCATATGGATTGGGTGCGCGTACATCAGACCGAACTTCCTTGGGATTTCCGCGCCCGCAGCAGTAGGCGCCCTCATACTCGTGTTTCTCAGCGGTTTCGTGCTCGTCCTGAGCGGGACCGGGATTGTGATGGTAAAGAACGGCCTTTGGGACTAGAGCGGTCGATGGATCTCTCGGAGTAGAGCTTGCTGGACAATTGATGACCCGGGTTACCTAGGATAGCGATGAATTGCTAGACTAACCAGCTAGCCAATTAACCAGCAAACCGCTGACCGGCCTAGAAACAAGGGCATTATCAACACACGGCTCGCACCAGTCGGGATTGCTCCCGACTTTCCCCCATTCTGCAGTGAGTTCCTGCTCACTCCATACATCCGATGCAACTGACCGAATATAAGAGTTACATTAGCCATGGACAGAATACATCGAAATCTGCTATGCGTGAGCGGCCCATGTCTTGCACAAAAGCAAAGACGGATGCTCGTGATGAATTTCTGCAACCCGAGTGAGCTCTTGGTTCATATCGTGCCGGGCAGTCGTTCAAGGAAGTGAACCAACCTCGTTCTAGCACGTCCGTAGAATGTGTCGGCTCCGGCAAATGACATCATGAGGAGGGCGGTGAAGATCCCGAGGAGGGCTCCGAACAACACGTCGGACGGCCAGTGCAGTCCCAGATAAATGCGACTGACTGCTACGCACCCCGCCAGGGCGAAGCTGATCACATAGATTCTTGGGCCGCGGCCAAATGAGAGCAATGCCGCCACGGCGAAGGCCCTTGCCGCATGTCCGCTTGGGAAAGCAGGGCCTGACGCAGAGGTGAGTCCGAGCAACGAGATAGTGTTCACGTTCGGCAGCACATCGAACGGCCTTTGACGGTCCGTGACCATCTTTATGACCTCGGCCAAGATGCTCGCGATAATGATCAACACAAGATAGTCGATCGCGAGATCCTTCCGCCTCCGCAACCAGAGTACTATCGCGAACGTCGCCATCACAAAGGAGATGCCCATGACCACCGTGAAGGTGGTCATCAGCGCGTCGAGAACGACATTAGAACCCGCTTGGTTGAGCGCATGGAATACTGATTCGTCCGCGCTCAGAATGATGTCCAACAGATGCACGGGCCCGTATCGCACGGTTCGTTATTCAACCTGCTGTGTTCAATAGACGAGTTCGCCCTTGACAAATGCGGCCGTGCGCTCATCGTCAGGGTTCTCAAAGAACTTCTTCTTGGTGGCCACCTCGACGATCTCTCCGCCCCACATCAGGGCTATCCTATCGCACATCCGCTTCGCCTGGAACAGATTGTGCGTCACAAGAACGATACTCCTTCTGCTGTCCTCCGCAGCGTACTGTCTTACACGCTCCTCGAGCAGAGCCACATTCGCCGGGTCCAGGTTGGCGGCGAACTCGTCCAAAAGCAGGATGTCAGGAGAATGGATCATGACCCTGGCGAAGCACAGCCTCTGCATCTCACCACCGGACAGAGTGCGAGCGTTCTTGTGCTTGCGGTCGACCAGCCCGAACCTATTCATCTCGGCTCGAACCCTGTCGACGACGTTGTTCTCGTCCCAGCCGCGTATCCTGAGGGCGTATGCGAGGTTGTTCTCAACGCTTCTGTTCAGGGCGACTGGCTTCTGGAGTACCATGCCGATGTTCCTTCTCAGCTCCGCAGCCTGTTTTGTGTTGACATCAACGGGCTTCTCGTGAATGACTACAGAACCAGAGTCCGGGGCTTCGAGAAGGTCAATCAAACGCAGGAGCGTGCTCTTGCCGGCCCCGCTCGGGCCCAGGATGCCTAGGACTTCGCCTTTCGAAGCGGACAGCGACACATCCCTGACGGCAGTGACATCGTTGTATCGCTTCGTGACCGCATCCAGTCTTATGGATTCGGTCATAGCATCTCCTTCTCCTGCAACAGCCTGAGGAAGAAGAACACAGCCATCGCCACAGACAATAGGACGGCCCCGAGCGCGATCGCCCATCCGAAGTTGCCCATCCTGGTCTCCAGCATGATCGCCGTGGTGAGGACCCTCGTCTTGCCCTCGATGTTACCTCCGACGAGATACGCTGCCCCAACCTCCGCTATGACTCTCCCGAACCCGATCATGCACGCCATGACAAGCCCGACCCAGGCCTCCCTCATGATAGTAAGGGTGGTCTGGCGGGAGGTGGCTCCGAGCGCTCGTACCGTGTCCTTGACGGACCGGTCGACCTCCATGACGGACGTTATCGTAACGCCCGTTACGAGCGGTATGACCAGGAGGGTCTCGGCCAGTATCATTGCAGTGGGGGTGAACAGAATCCCGAAAGATCCTAGGGGGCCGCTCCTCGAGAAGAGGTAGTAGATGAGCAGACCGGAGAGAACGGGAGGGAAGCCGTAGAGAGTGTAGGTGACTGTCTTGACGGCCCCCTTCCCACCGAACTCCTTCAGACCGATGAGTGCGCCCAGAGGTATCCCTATGGCGGAGCCGAGGATCGTTGCAATGCCGGACACATAGAGCGACAGCAGTGTTACCAATAGGAGTTCGTTCGTGTGGGTTCCACCTCACATTTTCGAGACGTCTACGAGGGCAATCGGCTCAATTCTCCCGACCGACGCGCTGTTGCAGATGACCGTTCCGATCGGCATCCCTGGATGCAATTCGATTCCACGGCTCATGGTAGCCGGGATGTTTCTCGGTGCGTTGGGGAAGAACAGCTGGTGGTCGTACTTCACATAGCTGGCTATGAGGTCCTGTCCGTCGGTCGATGTGATCCAATCCTTGAAGTCGACAGCCAGCGTGTGGTTGACATGGGTCCACTTCGTCGCGTTGATCGGTATAGCGCTGTACTGGTTGAACAGCCCTGGGTCGCCCTGATAAGTGATGTTCAGATGGGGGATGAGGTTCACGCTCACCCGCTGATAGTAGGTCGCATCATCCGAGAGAGTGTACGCGTTCATCTGCTCGCACATGTCAAGGACGGCGCCCATGCCCTGGCCAGCGCTCAGATACCATGAGTTCGAGAACTGGGATGCGTTGAATCCAGCCGAAGTCCACAGAGAGAGCTCTTTGGTGTTGGTCCCCGAGTTATCGCCTCGCGAAATGAACTTCGCGGAGCCCGCGGTGCCGCTGTCGTGTATCTTCACGAAAGCCTGAGTGGCGTTCCTCGATGAGTTGGTTCCCGCAACATCGCCCGATGGGCCTACGATTACGAAGTTGTTGTACATGACGAGCGTTCGGCTCTCGCCGTAACCATCACTGACGAACTTGATCTCAGAAGCCGGAGAGTGCACAAGAAGGACGTCAACATCTCCGCTCTTGCCCATCTCAAGAGCCTGACCGGAGCCGACCGCTATCACATCGACTTCGCAGTTGTACTTCTCCTCGAAGTCGGGCAGTATGTAGCCCAGGAGCCCGGAGTCGTATGTGCTTGTGGTCGTCGCAAGTCGCAGGGTCTTCTTCTCATGACCCTGAGCAAGGACGAGATAGCCCACAGTCGCAACTACAAGCACAGCCACCACCGCAATGGCCGCCACAACCCTCCAATCTAGCTTCATCATGTCACCGATATGCTTTGGCGAGCATAATGATAGGCCAGTATATAACAATTATCGGCGAGAGAAATGCCTTTGTCCGATGCCGAATGGGCTGAGAACCCCTGCACACTCCTTTTATAGTGGCCGTTCTATTGGAACAACGCTAGGCTCGACCGGGACGTTCGGCGTGTCCTTGTACACCAAAACCGTCGTTAGTGGGGGTGACAGCTGGGGACGTCGTAACCGAACCGGCGCCGGTCCAGATACCAACTATGAGGCTCTGTCCGATGGGGTCGAAGGTGGCTCTGAGGTCCAGCCGGAGGGCGGGATCACTTGTCTTCATTGCGGGGATCGGGTCAGACCCTGACGGGAGCAGCCTTACCGCGAACTCTCAACGCTCAACGGGAAGCGGGGCCGAGAAGGTACCTGGGTAGCCGACGTCGGAGAGGTCGGCAACTCCAGTGGCCTAGCACTTCTCGCCACACCTTCAACGCGTCTGTGCATAGATAATAGTGAGTGAGATTGAGTAATACGTATTGGAGAAGAGAAAGAGAGAGAGTCGAGCACGGTGGGGGCCGCAGCGTGACAGTCCCCTTTTACTAGCTCAACCTACCCCAGCGTATAGGCGCCCTCTGGGATTGGTTGCCAACCGCTGTGTTGCCGTGTTTCTCGCTCTCTAAACATCGATAGGATAACCGACCTCATATCTTTTGTGGGAGAGCGCATCCGAGGGTGTCCTCTTTGAAATCGAAAAGCACTTTGCTGTCTCCGTCGAGCTGGAGCTCAAGGGAAGTGCCCTTGGTGACCTTGCCGCACACGGCAGCAGTTATGTCGGACCTTGCGAACTCATCGATCACTTGCTGCGTCCGCGCCTCCCTGCAGGTGACTACGAACCCGCAGCCCTGGTAGGCCGTGAGCCATTGAAGGAGTTCCACTCCCTTCGGACGAGGGATCTTCGACACATCCACGACCGCTCCTTTTCTGCTCGTCTCGAGAAGCATTCCAAGGCATCCCAGCGCACCTGGGTTGCTGATGTCCTTCCCAGCGGTGAGGTATGGCGCGATCTTGTTCATGGTCCGGAGCTGCCGCCTCACGACCTCCCGGCTTTTCTTTGATGTCGTGTCCCAAGAATATGGCACGCCCTCCGTGAACTGGCCGTCGAGGTCCATGGCGAACACTATCGGGTCGCCTTCCGATGCGCCGCTGCTGAGAACAAGCCGCGACCTGTCGGTCTTCCCGAGTATGGCCACATCGACGGCCGAATAGGAAGTGTCAGGGTGCAGATGTCCGCCCACCATAGGCACGCCGAACTTGTCGCAGGCTGCCTTCATGCCCTCGACGATTCTAGCCCTGACCTCTTCGTCTGCGCACGAGAGCACATTCACCATAGCTATGGATTGGCCTCCCATGGCGGCGATGTCATTGACATTGACCAGAACCGCGCAGTAGCCCGCCCAGTATGGATTCCTCTTCACGAGGTCCTGGAGTATCCCGTCGGCCGCCATGAGCAAGATCTCCCTGCCGCACTTGATGACAGCCGCGTCCTCTCCGTATGCTGCGAGCACATCCTCGATCTGGATCGGTATTAGGCCTGCGGCTACCGATGTTACGGGGCCCTTTCTGACGACGCCCCTGTACTCTCTGATGTGCTTGACAATCTCCTCCAGCTTCACGAGAACCAAATCCCAATCATGCAGATAAATACCTGTCCCTCAGAGCTTCGTCTGAGTGGTTTCCTTCTGATATGGCCGAGCGTTGAACCGCTCCACTATGACGTCCCCCAAGACCTGGAGGAACTGCTTCTCGAGATCCTTCTCGACCACCGTGGGGATGTCGCTGTTGGGAACCTTGTAGCCCATCCTCGTCATTATGGACTTCGCATCGGCCCGCTCCTCGGCTGTGGCCTTCCTGCCATCGACAGTTCCTCCGACTCCACACCGCCTGACCTCCATGTCGAACACCGCCCTCTTGAACAGCCGCTGCAGGGAGTAGGCAGCGAGGGTAGCCCTCTCGTCGGCAGACTTCATGATCGATGACGAGCTCTCGCCTATCAGCTCATAGAGGTTCTTGTCCCTTGACGCCGAAGGGGAGAATACCTTGGAGGGCTTGATGTCCTTCTCTTTCAGGACATTCATGTCTGCCAGGGCCTTGAGGTAACCTGTGAGCTCAAGTCTGTGCAGCTTCACCCCCTTCGAGGCGAGCTCCCGACAGACCCCGCTGATCGACATCTGGTCCTTCTTCAGGATTTCCAGGACCAGCTCCTTCATGTCCTTCTGAGGAGAGAACATTGCATCCGAATTGGTAACAGATTAGGTAATAAAAAACTATGCGTAGCCAGGCATGTGTTCCTTTCGGTGAATGGACAACTCTTCAATCCGAAGCTTGCGGCGCAACGTTTCGAGATAAATGAGAACCGAAGGGGTTTAGATCGAGCTTTATGTCTCTCGTGCAGTCGCAGTGACAACGATGTATGGCCTCATCATCTCGTTGTCCTCATGGTCCAGAATGTGGCAGTGCCAGACATAGCCCGGTCCAGAGGTCGCATCGAACGGATAGGATGGGCTACCATCGATGGGCGCGAACTTGATCCTGATTATCGTCACCTCACCAGGATTCATCTGAACAGTGTCCTTCCAGCCCATCTCCTGGGGCTCCGCCATCTTCGGCTTCCCCTTCAGGTATCGAGCCACGTCTAACTCCTGCGGGGTCTCGTGGTGGAACGGCGGCTCGCCGTTAAGGGCGACCCAGTCCGCATAGTACTTGACGGTATCGAGCTTCTGCCTGCTCACAAGCTGGAACTGAGTTAGGTGCAGGTGGATCGGGTGGGTGTCCATCGTAGGATTGACTATGATCCAATCCTCAGTGCTGCCTAGCACTGGTGTCTCAGAGATCGGTGCGTGCCATTTCTGGCCGTTCAGCAGGATTTCCAGCGGTCCTCCCATTCCCATGACCTCAGTCAGCACAAGAGTTCGCTTGGCATCGGCCACGGTCAGGCTTGGGAAACCTGCGGTCAGAGTCGGATTGAGATACAATGGCAGACTCTTGGCTGCGAATCCGCTATTGCCCGTTACCGTGAACTGCATAATCTTGCCCGTTGACGCGCCGTTTGAGGGAATTCCTGATGGGTAGGGCGACTTCGCATTGTTCACGAGGAATACCTTCGTCCCTGGCGCAAGCCCGGAGAAATCCACGAGAATGTCGTACCTCTCGCCTGGCGCGACCGTCAGTTTGGTCAACTTGGCTGCCGACGTCAAGTATCCTCCGTCAGTCCCGATCACAGTGAATGGCATCCTGTTGGAGAAGCTGAAGGTGTAGAATCTCGCATTTGAGCCATCAAGGAGCCGGAATCTGTACTGTCCCTGGTCCACGTCCATGTTCGGCCAGACGAGACCATTCACCATGATGGTGTTCCCAAAGAACTCGGGGGTCCAGTAGGGATGCATGTCTGGGTTGACTCCGACGTTGTCAAAGTAGAACGAGCCGTCCGTCTTGAACGTCCTGTCCTGGATCACGAGCGGCACCTCGTACTTCCCAGTTGGAAGCAACGGCGCAATCGTGTCAGCTGGATCCCTTAGAAGATAGAATCCCGCCAGTCCGGACATCACATTCGTTCTGGTCAGTCCAAGAGCGTGATCGTGATACCACAAGGTTGTTGCAGGCTGCGAGTTCGGATAGTGGTAAACAGCAGCGTTGGGGGTTGTCGACCTGTAAGTGTCGTAGGACATCCCCTGCTTTCCATCCCAGGTGAACCAAGCATCGGGTCCGCCGTCAGATGTCGACTGAACCTCAGCACCATGCAGGTGAGTCACCAGGGGGACGGGGCTCTGAGCCTCCTCGTAACCTGGCGGGAACGGGAGGAAGTCTTCCATCGGCATCTCCATGCCGTTCGGGTTTGCCCAGTGGAGAGTCGGGTCGACCGCGAACATGTGTGGGGTCTGTATGTCGTTCACCCACTCGACATTGACCGGTATCCCTTTGACAGACTCGAAGGATGGTCCTGGTGAGTTCGCTATCAGTCCCAGATATTCACCGGTGACGCTATCCTTTGCGTATCCGCTATATCCCCAGACATGTGTCTTCGGAAACGGAGCAGGAAGAACCTGTTGGTCCAACTCAGTCATCTCGACTCTGTAGTCCCACGAGACAAGCTGACCGTTTTCGTAGACGGGTGTGGGCACGTATACTGGAGGTGGACCGGATATCTGATTCACCCACTTCGGAATGCTCATTGGGTCCATTATGCCTTGAGGCACTGCAGCTGCTGTCGTATTAGCAGGTGCGACTCCTACGGGAAGTACCAGCACCAGCATCACCAATGGGACAATGGCGATTGCCAGGGACCTCTTGCCCCTGCCTCTGCTCGCGGATTCACCAAACCAGCTTTCGAAGGTTGATTTCAATTCCTGCCCCCTCCTTTCTCTATTCCTGACTTCGTGCATTTAACACTGTCATACGATTTAACTATTGAGCCGGACGCTGAGGCAGTCGGTGCGCGGGAAACAGGCCGACTTGACGCTCAGGAAACTCTCTGAGTCGTTAAGCCCATTGTGTGCAGGGGAGAATGGAGAATTCGAGGGGGATCTCAGAGGGATAATGCATTGTCACCTTCGGCGTCGGCTTCTTCATCCCATTCGTATCATTCAAACACATGGCCGCCATTCCAGAGAAACAGTATGGCTCGTTCCCTTCTCCAATCGGCGTGCCAGACATTGTTAGTTTGATCTTCGGCATCGTGCCTCACCTTTTCATGAGGATCGACGAGCCAGTCTAGGTGAGCAACAACACTCCCTGAGCTCAAAGGGCAGGCCCGACTATCTGCCAGACTATCAGAGCTAACACGAGGAAGGCGAACGCGAGCACTATCGAACCCACCACTTTGTCCTTCTGCTCCTTGGTATACGTCCTGCCAGTCTTGCTGAGAACATAGTCGATGGCATCCCGGAAGATGTGGCCGCCGTCGAGAGGTACCGCGGGAAGAACGTTCGTCAGGCCGATCATCAGGTTCAACCAGAATATCCAATAGAGGGAATTGGTGACGATCCAGAATGCTGAGTCTGGCATCCACGAGAGTCCACCAGATGGGTGGTAGAGGTCCGTCACCGGAGATCTCAGAGGAGCGAGGTCCAGGAATGGCAAGGCGATCAGTCTCAGCCATGACATTGAGAAGTCATTCAGGTTGCTATCGCCCGTGAACGGATTGGCCAGGATATTCGAGTAGTAGCTCACGTCATCGACCCGCAGGCCCAGCTCGAGAAATCCTCCTCCGAGGTAGGCCACACCAAGGTAGCTCGGATCGTTATTCGAAGGGTCGTATTCCTGATAGTAGTCCCATTTGTCAGAGAGAGTTATCCGGGAGATGCTGGTGTCCACGGCGAAGACGCCAGAGGGCGACTTGCTCATCACGGTGATGTTCACGGTCTGCCTGGCGTGAGCGAGCGCCATCGCGTCCGAAAGAGCAGTCATGTTGCCGATACGCGTATCGTTAATTGACACGAGAACCATGCCTGCCTCCAATCCAGTATCATAGGCGGCGAAACCCTTGGCGGCGTAGGCTATGACTACGCCGTCGGTGAACTGGGTCGACTTCAACTGCCCCTTATAGAAGTAACCCACGCTGACGTTCGAGCCCGGCGCTTCGGACATGCGCTCGTTGAACTCCGCTCCGTTCTTGACAGTGACACCATTCACCGAGACGACGACGCAACTCGGCGTCAGCCCTGCCTGCGAAGCAGGGGAGCCTTCCACGACGCCGAGGGTTAGCGCCCCCTCGTGCGAAGACTCCACGGAGGACATCATCACGCCCGAGAAAAGGGCTAGCACAACCATGGCCAGGATGATGTTGGTGGCGGGCCCGACTGCAAAGACCTTCGACCGCTTGCTGCGCGTAGTCGCCAGGAGCTCCTTCTCGTCCGGCTCTACGAATGCTCCGATCGGAATGACCATGAACACGAGGCCGATCGACTGGACCTTGATATCTCCTACTCTTGTGAGGATGCCGTGCGCGAACTCGTGCACGACGATGGCGACCACTAACGCGAGGATTCCATATCCGAGAGGGATCACGGGGTTGATGCCAGGAATCCCGAGGATAAGTTCAGGTGAAGGGGGGTTCTCGATCTGAGGGACTATCGTGGCCTCCCAGAGAAGAAGCAGCATGATGAGCAACATCGAACCCGCGCAGATCCAGAGAGACACCTTGCCATAGAAGTTCCAGAAACGCTTTCTGGAGGCCAGCCTCTCGATGAACTTCCTGCCCCGGCGGGTCCTCCACATGATCATGGGACCCATGAGGCTCATGCTGTGCCTCTCGAACCACTTCGTCCTGTTGAGGACATAGATGAGGCCCACGTACGCCAAGAATACGATGAGTGCTATCAGGTAACCGTTCATCTGGACAGACCCGCGCTCAGCTCATATCGGTTCCGCTATTAATGGGTTTCATTGTTCCTGGGCGGGTTCCCAGATGTCGGGTCTCCGGAGGACATCTTGTGTCTCGACCATTCCTCATCGGATACCTGGTCGTAGACGTCCGCTGCCTCGTCCTTCGCCTCAATCCCCTCATCGTCCGTCTGGGCAAGCCTGATGATCTGATCCTTCTTGAGTATCCAGTAGTGGATCCTCCAAAGCTTTCCCTTCTTGAGCAGGACCTCCTCCTGAGTGGATGTGAGGAGGCCTTCCTCTTCCAGCATGTAGAATACGTCGCGATCCTCGGAGGTGAGCCGGTTGTCGATGACTTCGTCCGTGTATCCGAAGAAGCTCATGAGATAGTCAGCCAGGTTCTTGACCTCTCCATCGGACATGCCCTTCTTGCCGACGGTCCTCTTCAGAGCTTTCTCAACCTGTTGCATGGTTACAACAGTCATCCCAATCCCGGAAAGGCAACTGTATTCACAGCTAAAAACATGTCGAAGATATGGTCCGCAGACTCATCCAACTTCCTCACTAGCGGGAAGGAGTCTGGCACCTTCCTGCGCCAGTACATCAAGGACTACCTTGGCCCATCTGAGCTTGCGCAGCTTCACCTCTCTGCTCTTCCCCTCCTTGTCCGAAGGATGCTCGAAATCGAATCCCGTTAAGAATATCTTCTTCGCGCCCAGCTCCGCGGCTATGCAAGCGGCTCGATCTCCATCTGTGAAACCTCCGAAGTTGAAGATCCCGGGAGGAGGAGGACACTGGCAAGTCCCGACAAGAGGTCCCGTGAATTGTCCAGTATATCGTGTCAGGGCCTTCATGTTGTCTCCGTGGGCATGGACAAACACAACCGCGCCTCGACCATTCGCGTCTATCTGGTCCTCAACGATGCCGTCGAGGTCGGTAACGATCATATCGACCTGCACGTTCGCATCCATCAGCACCGTCGCAGCGCTGTCTGCGGCGATCACATATCCTTTGATCGTGAGAGAGGAAAGCTCATCAGCAAGTCCAGGACCTCCACCGCAAACCAGTACCGATTGTGGAAAATCTCTCCTGGTCTGCTCGAGTGCGCGGGCCCCGCTTTCTCCCATCTGAGAGGCCAGCCATCGAGCGCTCTCGAGATCCTTGAACTTGTCGAATCCAAAATCATCGCATATCCTAGCGTACATCGGGAGCCAGGTCTCGAGCTTCAAGGGGTCACGCCCCCTGAGGTGCTCCCGGCTGCCGGGCCGCCTCGCTCCTCAGCGACGCGTTCAGAAGCGAGCCGAATATTGCCAAGAGGATACCAGTAATCATCTCCGCGATGATTATGACAAGGTCGGCCTCGCCATACGATACGAAGAACTGAAGGGCGTCCACGGCTCCCTGAATTATGAAGCCCGTGGCGAGGACGGAGACCATCATCACGATGAAGGACCATCTTATCTTACCAGTCTGCAAGAAGGCGGTCACAGACTTGCCGGTCTCGTATGCGAACACGCCGAACACGATGAACCACACTGCCCCGGAGATGAAGAGCAATATCGATATGGACAAGCTTCTCTCCTCGGGGAGCAGGCCCTGTCTATAGACTGCCAACATGTCGTAGCCCACAAGCATTCCGAAGACAACAAGTGCGAACGAAACAAGCGCAAATGGTATCACGAGGCTGCCCTGCCGAAGGGCACGCTTCGTCCTCTCGACCCGCAGGTGTAGCGATGCCGTCCATCTGTACGCCCATCCAATGAGGTAGAAGCCCAATACAACACCAATAACGCCAGGAGCCATCTCTGACAGCAGTGCGATGTCATCGAAGTTGCCCTCCGAGAATCTGATGATCTTGGTGAACAGTGAGAGGAGCCCCCATATTATCAGTACGAGAGAAAGCGGGACTATCCACTTTCTCCTCATCTTTTCGTCTTGGAGCGTCCTGATGATCATGTAGTATGTGCCTTCGATACTTCTGCTCTGCTTGACATAGACCCGTCTGACCGAGTCGATCTTGATCCTGGAGGAGATCACGGGATAGATCGACTCGTCCTCGGCGCCGTCGCTTACTAGGATCGCCCTGTCGGGCTTGACCACCTCAAGAACATTCTCCAGCTGGTTCGTCAGAATGAGGTCGGACTGGAACCCGACGTGCGAGTCTCCAGATATAATGGCGATCTCCGCCTCCATCCCCCGTTTCACGAGGTCGTCATACAGTTGCACGCCCGCTAGGATCGTGTTAGTGTCCACGTCTTCGGGGTCGGCCAGGCCAAGCGCGATGCTTGCCTTAAGGTTCTCATCTCTCCCTATGACCGGCCCGTTGATGCCCGCTTTTGTGCCCAGGTCGTCGTCCCTGTCTACACACAGCACTAGAGTCTTCATTACGGGCCTCCTAATGCCCCAGGGATGTATTTGAGCCTCGTCATTGTAGTACTGACTAGTATTCTTCACCGCATCAACAACTCTTATATAATGACCTGAGAATTATCTCTGCAATGGGCAAGAAGATTGACGAGACAGAAGTCAAGAAAGAATGCCCGAGCTGCGGACTCGGAGTTGCCCTGGATTCTTCAATCTGCGAATTCTGTGGTTGGGATTTCGAAGAGGAGGACGAGTGGATCCTCCAGATAGAGAAGCTCGAGCGCGACCTCATGCTTGAGAAACAGAGGTTCGAGCCAGGATCCGTGAACCAAAGAATCGAATCGACCCTTCACGCACCTGCATTGGGGCGGAAGGAGACCGCAAAGGCGGCCCCGAGGACGATGGAGCCCGTGCAGGCGAGAGAGACAAGACCCGCGCCCAAGCCAGCTCCGCCGGTGGCCCGCGATGAACATGTTCTGAGACGGGCGAGGCCTTCAGAGGTCAGACCTCAGGAAGTCCCACCGCCAGTGGTGGCCAAGGAAGAGGCTGCCGATGCCAAGAAGGTCAGACGGGTCCGCACAGTGAAGGCGGCTCCGACGGCCGAGGCGGTTCCTCAGGCCTCTGATCAAGGAGAGACGACCATGAGAACCCGGGTCGTGCGAAAAGTCAAGCAATGATCTCCGGACTTCCAATAGCCGACCATTGCGCAACTGCCTCACACGAAGCCTGATCTGACCGTTTGTGTTAAGTAACGTGTTGCGGATTACTTCCATCCCCGGGGCGCCGATAAGTTGCGAATAAGATGGCATGGTCACGCTTGTTTTGAGGTCGGTGGGAGCGTCAAGGTGGTGACCGACCCCCATGACGGGAAATCACTGGGAATCGCTCCTCCCAAGGTCAAGGGCGACTTGGTCCTTGTCTCGCACGATCACTTCGACCACAACTGCGCTAGACTCGTCCAGGGAGACGATTCAAGCATAATCACCAAGCCGGTCATGACCGTCGAGAAGGGAGTGAGGATAGAAGGCTTCACGGCCGACCATGACAGCGATGGAGGCGCAAAGAGGGGGCACATAACCCTGTTCAGGTTCGAGCTCGACGGGACCTCGTTCTGTCACTTGGGAGATCTTGGGCACAGACTTGACGATTCGCAGGTGGACGAGATATCACCTGTCGATTTCCTCTTTGTCCCTGTTGGGGACGTGTTCACGATCGGCCCCGAGGCCGCGAAGGACGTCATAGCCAGGGTTGCCCCGAAGGTGGCCATACCGATGCACTACAGGGTCCCTGGCCTGGGACTCGCGATCCAGCCTGTGCAGAACTTCCTCAAGATGTACGACCAGAAACAGATCGTCAGGGTTGGGAACGAGGTGGAGTTCACCCGAGAGGACCTGCCAGAAACAGGCACGGAGATATGGCTGTTCTCGAAATGAGCAATGGTCAATAGAGAGCGAGCCCGTCCTCAAGCCTGCCAAGCTCGATTGGCGTCGACCTCGAACCGACGAAGGCGCCCTTGCTGTTCGCAACCGCGCACGCGCCCAAATATGGCGTGCCGTAGTTCAGAGTGGCGACGCTCGAAGGGACCTTGAACAGCTCCGAGAGCCACTTGAGCTCATATTCCGTGGTCCTAGGATGGCACACAATCCCCTTGGCCGTGGCCATGCAGGCCGAACCGACCGTGTCTATGCCTGCCACTCTGCCCCTCTGGACCTCAACTCCAAGAACATCCTCAAGGAGCTTGAGCGTCCGGCCAGATGCAGCCGGGTGAACGAGGGCGGCATAGTCATTGACCAGGAGGTTGTTGCCGGCGGCGTTGATCTTCTCCTCCATCTTCGAGACCCTGATATCTTGGGGCAAGTGAGTAAGCTCGCTCTTCTCAGCGAAGTTTGAGACAATGATCCCATTCGAGTTCATTGCCACAAGGCAGCCCACGATCGTGCTCCCCGCGATGTTGGTCACAATAACCTGGACATCGAGAATCCGCCCTATCTCTTTGACCTCTTTCGGATGTGCAGAATTCGGAACGATGGCCAGCTTCTCGCTCGCGGCGCAGTAGACCCCCACGTATGGGTTTCCGTCAATATCGCTCAGTCTGATCATTCAACCCCTACCTCGGGAAACTCACTCCTCCGGCAGGGAGACCTCGATGAGGCCGTCTTCGAACCTGATGACCTTGACGCGGACCTTGCTCGGCGGGTGTTCGATCCCGCGAGACCAGATCAGCTCATTCAACCTGTAGTCGACCCAGACATCCTTCGCCTCGGCATCATCATCGCCCTTCACGGACGTCTTCTCCATCATGTGCTTGCGCACGAACTCCTTAATTTCCTTGATGGCTCTGGGCGCCCTCTTGGTCCTGGGGACCCGCTTCGTGACAGTCAGCGGGATCGTGTAGACCCTCTCTAGCTCCTCGACCATGGTAAGACCTCACACCTTCAGTTTCGTCCTTCTCCAGTGCCGCCTCTTCGGATGCCTCAAGAAGGACCTATTCGTCCTCATCATGACCCAAGCGGGGACCCTCCTGTTGCTCTTGGTCGCCGCCATCAATCTGAGCTTCCTCGCATGTGGCTTGTGTTTAGCCATCCGGTCATCTCCTCTCGATCTTGATCTCCCGCTTCGTGGGGACTATCTTGCGCAGGATCTGTCTCAGCGTGTAGTCGTCTATCTGCTGGTTTATCCTGCCCGACTGGACCAGCATGATGAGCTGGTTCTCGACGGATTCCACGACATCTGGGCGTGTCATGCGCAGATTCGCGAGCCGTTCCCTCGCCTCCGGCGTCAGCAACTGCCGCATGAGCATCTGCTTCTGCGCGTCCTGCTGCTTCGTCTGCTCCTGGGCCATGGCCTCCTGCTGCGCCCTCATCTGGAGTTCCTGCAGTTTCCTCTGCCTCAGAGCATCTAGCTCTTCCTGTTCAGCCATGTCCGCCCACTCAGAGGTACTTCGTGAGTTCAGGGTTCTGCGCCGCCATGTCCTTCAAGATCTGTGTAGACATCTGGTCTATCATCTTCCTGGCCTTGGCGGTCACGTCCCTGCCTCCGTCCTTTTGTTTCTGAACCAGCTGGCTCTTCTCCAGCTGCTGGACAGTCATACGTGATATCGATCTGGAGCCGCGGACCGCCTTGTTCGGCTTAGAGCCTCTGTCCGCCCTGCCCCCGTACATCGCCGCCAGTCTGGTCGTCCCGACCGGACCTTCGATGTATATCTTCCTCAGGACCGCGGCTGTTCGGGTGTGCCACCAATCGTTGTTGACAGGGCTCTTCTCCCTGTGCCTGCCGGTCTTGACAAAGGCTGCCCAGTCGGGCGGAGCGATCGTCTCGATCTTCTTCAGCTCATCCGCTATCTTCGGGATGAGCTTTTCAGCGGGCACATCGTACGCGGTAGCCATTGAGATTCCTCAGTCAAATGCGACTTTTCAATCGGCTGGATTGGTGCCACCAAGGGTGGCAAATCGCGGATAAGATGCTACTCGTATTTAAATGCTTCTCGGCTAGAGAGCAGGCCAGGAATGCACCCAGATTGTTGCATCATGGCACAAACGCATGCCTGTCGGAAGGGGAAGAGTATTTTGTCCGGATGGTCCTTCTGCAGCCCCGATGATGACTGTCGTGGGCATAACAGGGGCCTCAGGGACCATCTACGGAGTGCGCCTCCTGGAGAGGCTCCCAGGGAGGAGGGCCGTGATCATCTCCTCAGATGCTTCCAAGATAGCCAGAATAGAGCTGGGCATGTCGAAGAGAAGCATCGAGGCACGGGCGGACGTTCGTTATGGGAACGACGACATGCACTCCCCTCTTGCATCTGGCTCGGTGAGATTCGATTCCATGGTGATAGCTCCGTGCAGCACATCGACCATGTCCAAGATCGCGTGCGGAATCGCAGACAACCTAATCACCAGAGTCGCAGCAGTCGCACTCAAGGAGCGCCGGAAGCTCGTGCTGCTGACCAGGGAAACCCCCCTGTCGAGCATCCATCTGTCCAACATGGAACGGCTGTCCCTAGCGGGTGCGACCATCATGCCCGCGAGCCCTGCATTCTATCCCATGCCCAAGGACGTAGACGACATGGTGAACTTCGTGGTCGGCCGCGTATTGGATGAGCTGGGCATGGACAACGACCTTTACATGAGATGGTCTGGCGCCGCCGACAAGACTACTGGTAATCGTGGATCTCGTCGAACTCATCGCTGATTGATTTGAACTGGTCCTGAGCAACCGTCTTCTTGTTGATGGACAGGATTATCGTGGACCGATGGATGGCCGCAAGGTCGTTCAGCCTCTTCACAAAGGCCAGCACCTTGTCGAACCCGTTCATCTCTATCAACGATTCGATGCCGTCCAGAAGCACTCCGGCCTCCTTTGTGGTCATGAGGAATGTTGAGACGAGCTCCATCGAGTCACCGTCTAGGTTCTTCGGGTTAACGTTGTCAATGTCCGTCGAGCTCTCGGACAGCCATTTGACCTGCACATTGCCGAGGTCGTACTCGGAGCGTATCTTGCCCGGGAACTGGACTGTGAGGCACATGGTGGGCCGTTCCGAGAGTGACATCACTCGGATCATCATGAAGGCGTTCCTCGGGTCCTCGTCCACGACCAGGTAGTTCTTCCCTGCTTTGATCTCCTCCTGGAACGCCCCGCACTTGGCGCACTGGATGGAGTACGGGTCCGCTCTCCCTGAGTAGAGGAAGGTCTCACCGCAGGACCTGCATTGGATCGACCTTGTGCGCTGCGGGAACAACATCTCCCCGCAGGACGGGCAGGTCTGCACCTTCTCCGCGCATTCGACGTGCATCGTGAAGCCACAATTGCACTGGAATATCTCCAGTCCGGCCTCTATCGGCTTGTAGCATACCTTGCACAATATCTCCCCCTCGCCCTCCTCCGGCTGTATGAGGGCTTGCTTGACCTCGATTATCGATTCATCAGGTATCGAGATGGCTGCCTTGTTGTAGATTCCTTTGGAGAAGAAATACTCCCCTATTATTGCCACTGGCACCAACAGGTAGAGGTAGGCGGCATAGAACATCGCGCTTTTTGAGACGAACGAGAACAGGAACGGGAAAAGGTACAGCACGACCAGCACGGCTGCCAGGACGTACGCCGAGATCCTGACAGACATGAGCGGCTTCGCGTACTTTCTGAATTTCCTCGGGTGCAGCTTCGCGAATTTGTCGAAATTCTTCCCTGGCATCCTCAGTATCATCAGGCAGCCTATGAACAGCACAGCGAACGAGATCTGCTGGTTCTCCATTATGGAGAAACTCGAGTATGCTATCTGGTCATCTGCGGTCACCCTTGAGGACACAGGGCCTTCGAATGAGTACCAGATCACGTCCCCGAAAGGCGCCCTCAGCTCGGTGATGTCGCCGTCGGCGATTTCCGGATTGGTGAAGCTTCCTATTACAAAGGAGGTCACCCTGTGCTTCAGGACCAGCGTGCCATTGAACCTGAAGTCGGTGCAGTCGAACACAGCCGCTCCAAAGGCATTGTATGCTCCCTGTGCGGTCTCGATCATCTTCGTGGCGCCCAAGCCTTTGCCCTCGAACCCGATCTTGAACATCACGGGCGCGGTCGAGGACCACTGAGATTGCACAAGGCCGCTCGTGTGACTTGTGATGTATTCCTTGGATTTGGTGGTGAAATTCGTCGCGGACTTGACCGTGATGCCCCAGTACGACTTCCCGACGAGGTAGTGAGACACTCCGTTCACGAAGTCCCTTGTCTCGTTGACGTCCATCCACTGGTCGCCGTTCTTATCGAATCCGCGGAAGATCGCTAGACGCAGAACTGACGCAGCGTTCCCAGTGTACGTTATCTCGGCACTGCCAGTCCCGCTCAGATCTCCCAATCCGGAAATGACCATCTTGGAATCCACATGCATCGCATCTCCCGTGACCGGTTGAGATGAGACACTAGGGGCATTGAGGGTGATTACCATCACAGCTATGACAAAGACCGACAAAAGAGCTGTCTTGCGTCGCATAGTACCAGGTGATGATATCTGGTCAGCCTTGTCTTAATGATTTCGTGACTTTTCCTCGCGCCTGACACGTTGCAGCCTGCCCGGGGCATACCAGTTCCACTTCTCCAGCAGGAGCATGATCGCCGGGACCAGGTAGATCCTGAGGATCATTGCGTCGAGAAGGATGGCGAATGCCAGACCGAACCCGAACTCCCTCAGCAAAACAGTCGTGGACAGCATCATGGATCCGAATGCACCAGCCATCACCAATCCGCAGGCAGTGATGATGCCCCCCGTGCGCTCCACAGCGGTCGTGATGGCCTTCGCGTCGCTCTTGCCCTTCAAGACCTCCTCCCTTATCCTCGTCGTTAGGAATATGTCGTAGTCCATGCCGAGGCCCATCGCGACCACGAACAGAATCAAAGGCATCATCCAGAGCACAGGACTGCCGTACCCGTACTGGAAGATGAGCATGGTCATTGCTATGGTCCATGTAACGTTCAGCAGAACAGTCATTATCAGCCTGAACGGGATCAGCAGCGAGCCAAGGACAAGCATCAGGACGATGTATATCCCCACCAGGACGACTATCCTCATCGTCAGGAAGTCGTGAGACACCGTCCCGGAAACATCCAACATGCTCGCGGTGGACCCGCCGACGAGGACTGTTGCGCTGTCGTGGAAGATATCGGTCTTCGCTTGCGAGTTCAGCGACCTGATATCGTCTATCGAATGGATCGAGTTCGTTGTGAATGGCTCGTCCTGTAGGACGACGGTCAACATGACTGTCCGGTTGTCTCTGCCGATTGTGTTGGCAATGGCCATCTCATAAGTCGCTAGTTCGACGGGGGGGAGCGACTGGAGATACGTGTTGTTCACCGGCTCCCCGAAAGGCCTCGTAGGCCCGGAGACCGTCCTTATGTTGCTATGACCGCCTACTAATGATGAATACTGCTCGAGCTGCGAGCCAGCCGTGAGATCCAGAGAGCCGTTAGAGTCGCGTATCGATTGGTCGAATTGGATCACTATGTAGGTGGGCATTATCGTGCCCTCTCCGAAACCGGACCCCAGGGCGTCGATGCCTCTCTTGCTCTCGGCGTTTGGCAAGCTGGCCATGAAATCGTAGCTCGGCTCGAGCGCGAAATAGAAATAGACGGCCGGCACCGAGATGACGAGAGCGGCCAACACGATCGCCTTCGAGTGTTTCAACGAGAACTCAACGCTCTTCCTGAAGTAGCCTCCGCCTCTCTCATCAAGAGCCTTCGCCCTCTCAGTCGCCTTGGCCATCGTGTTTGGCCAGAACACCCTGTCCCCGAAGAACATCAGCAGCGACGGCAACATGGTGAGAGCAAACAGCAGCGTAATTCCTATGGCAACCACGAGAGCCATGCCCATGGACCGAATCATGCTGTACTCGCTTATCATGAGCGAGCCGAACCCTATCATGACCGTGGCCCCGCTCGTCGCAATGCTCTCGCCTGCCCACATGAGGCTGGTCTTGACAGATTCCTCCTTGGACCTTCCTGCGACGCGCTCCTCCCTGTATCGGGACATGATGAAAATGCAGTAGTCAGTGCCCGCACCGAGCATCACGACTAGTATGAGCATGGTCACGCTGTAGTGAATCGCCATCACATATGTGCCTAGAATGTAGATGACAGCCGTGGTGACGAGGTAGGCCATGCCTATGGTGATCAACGGGATCCAAGGACTGATGAGCGACCTGAAGAACAGGCCGACCAGAAGAACGACTAGGATCACAGTTACCGGGTCGACCCTGCTCGTGTCCTGAGCGACCGCGTCCATGGTGTCGACCTCGAGCGCCGCGTCGCCGCTCACGAAAACCTCGTAGCCAGAACCGATGACGTTCAGCTCCTGCTTCACGAGGTCGCGGATGTCCCTGACATCGTTTTGCGCTTCGTGGGACGAGCCGGCGACCGAGAGCGAAACCGCCATCAGCATGGTAGTGTTAGCGGTTCCCGAGATGGGGTCAGTGTTTATGAACCGCGAAATGAAGACCTTCGGGATTCTGATGGGGATCTGGTCGATTGTGTAGTTGAATACCGCCCCGTGGGCGAGGGCCGTGATGCCAGCCGCCGATGGGTGCGGTCCAAGGTTCCAGATCTCCGACACGAATGTTGCGTTTGCCTCGATCTGGGCGGATGTCAAGTTGATGACGAATCCCTCCAGCATAGCCTCCTGTTGCTGAGTCGTCATGAGACGGTAGAATTGCACACTGAACGAGTGGGCGACCATGATGGCGAACTCACTCGTCTGGCCAGGGATCGAGCTGAAGTACGAGTCTGCCGCGGCGACGATGGTCGTCTGCAACTCCGCAGAGACGTTCGTGTGTGTGACCAACCATGCAGCATAGAATGTCTGGTTGGCATAGCCAATCACGAAATCGATCATCGTGGCGTCCATTCCGTTGGAGAGCAGCTGCGCCGTCAGGCCCTGGATGGTCAGGTTTCTCGCCTCATCATCAGTGTAGCCGACCGCAGTCAGCTGCAGATGGCTGTCGACGATATCGAGCGGCACCTTGTAGACTATCTGCACGATCTGGCCGACCTGGTCATGCAGATCGTACATCCCGGGACCGCTCTGTGCAACAACACCAGCTATGTATGACTCAAGGACGCTGTACACGTAATCCACGCTGATGACTCCTTGGATCGCGCCATCCTGACGGATGTCGTTGTAAAGATTGGTCGAGAATTCCCGTGCCTGGGGAGATGTCACATCCGAGTTCTGGATCACGATCGTGATGGTGCTATTCGCGATCTGGCCAGGGAATTTCTCATCGATGAGATTCTGGGCTTGGATGGCCTCGAGCTTGTTCAGACCGACTTCTGTCTCGGTGTACATGACGACATCGTTTATCTTGAAGATCAGAGGGAAGGCGTAGAAAAGGAGGACGAGCCAGACGACTATGACAAACTTGTAGTGTTTGATGATGAAATCGGCTAGCTTGTTGAACATTAACCAATCACCAGAGTCACGGAAAGTGGAGGAACTGAGGGATGTAGAATCGGGAATATGCTCTCGGTCTATATGTTTTTCGATATGACTCTCGCGGCAACTACGCGCCTCATTCCAAGTACACTGCCGGCCGGCCAGGTTTCGCGAACCTCGCCTTCCCCTTCGGGTCTACCCTAGCGGGATCGTCCGCGGAGAACACTTCGACCCGACACGAGAACTCCGTCTCCAAGAACGATTTCGCATTGCTTAGAACAGCGAGCTCGTCCACAACCACGGACATGAGGTTTCTGCCATCGGCAGATGTCTTTGTCAGCTCAGCCACCACTTCTTTCGCGAATGCTGGTATCTCCTTCTTCGCGTCAGGCCCCTGCGCCTTCGCCATGCTGGTCTTTATGAGCGACGATATGTCCGACTTACCTCTGGGCTGAGAAAGCGCCGCCGCCAGCAATTCCTGCTTCCAGATCGGAGCCGTCATCACGATGATACGCTTCGGCTTGATCTCGGTCACCTTCAAGATCTCGGCAACGTCCGACAACAGGGACTCGAGCAGCCGCTCCTTGGCCTCCTCAATCGCAGACGCCGCCCCTATGACAGGCGATCCGAGCTGCACCTGAGAAACGAACGGCTTCTTTCCGAGCGCTTGCCACATCTCCTCTGCGACATGCGGAGTGACAGGAGCCATCAGCGGTACCCATTTCTCGAGGGCGCCCAGAATCACGGCCCTGTTCTTTCCGCCCCTCCTCAGGTACCATCTGAAATCCTGCGGCATCTCGAAGTAAACGTCGTTCGAATATGACCTAAGGTCATAGTCCTCCATGTACCCATGGATTCTCGCCAGCCTGGCCTCCATCCTTGCAAGGAGCCAAGCATCGATATCAGTTGGTTCGCCTTCATTGACGGACATGAGCTCCTGCGACATCTTCCAGAGACGTTCGAGCCGGTCCCTGTATCCCTCAACCTTCTCATCCTCCCAAGCGACGTCGACGTACAGGGAGGCGATGTGGGCGTAGAACAACCTCATGGCGTCGACGCCGAACCTCTCGGCTGCATCGGGTATCGGCTGCGCTCCCCCCTTTGACTTGGATATCTTGCCGCCGGTTGCGGTGATGTACCAGTTCACCAGTATGCCCCGGGGCCAATGCTGAGGGCGCAGGACAGCAACATGGTTCATCAAGAACACGGGGAAGTGCACGGTCATATGCTCCTTTCCTCCGAGGTTGATGTCCAGCGGATACCAGTATTCGAACTCCGCTCTGATCGACTCTAGGACTTGTCTGGAGAAACCTGATTTCTCTGAGACAGAGTTGGCGTCACCCTTGCCCAGCAGAACATAGTCGAAGAACGCTTCGTCCATGCCATCAGGCTTGATCAGGCCCTCGTTCGCATATCTAGATATCACATAGTACACAGGATATAGCGTGCTGTCCGCGATTGCCTCGACGATCCACTTCTGATCGAAAGGAAATCTGGTGCCGAGCCAGTTCCCCATGCGCACGCATGCCCGCTCCCGATACCATTCCAGGACGCCCTGTATGTTCTCGTAGTATTCTTTGGGAAGGATCTTCATAGCCCGCGCGTGCTCTTTTGAACGTGCTGTGAGCGCTGGATTGGAGTAGTCAATGAACCACTGGTCGGGGATCTTCTTGATGAATACCTTCTCTCCGCACCTGCACAGGACCTCCTCTGACAGGTCGTGGAAGAGGTCTGCCTGGCCTTTTGCGAGCATCTCCTGACGCATGACGTCCTTGGCTCGCTCGACCGGCTGGCCTGCGAACTCGCCGCAGGACTTGTTCATGACTCCTTTGTGGAAGCCGCTCTTGTAGACCTCCTTCGTCGCCTCGTCGAGCTTCGGGTCCGTCAGTGAGTCGATGCCCATCCTCTTGGTGATCTCGACGGCCGGCAGAGGACCCCAGCCAGGAGTATCTATGATGGGTGTCGGTCTGGCATGCTCCATCATCTCGTCCGTTATTCCGTATCGAGATCGCGTGGCGTTGTCCCTCGAGAGTTCTACGAGGCCGATCCAGTCGACTGGGGCATCGGAGGGCACGCTCATGACAAGCCCTGACCCCACGTTGGGGTCGCACAGGGTGGATGGGAATATGGGGATCATCTTCCCGGTGTACGGCGCCCTGCACCGCTTGCCCATCAACGACGCGCCATTGGCAGAGCCTATGATCTCGACTCTGTCCCTCTGGTACCCGAGCTTCTCAGCCGCCTGCCTGCTTACGACCCAGATCTCTCCGTCCACCCGTGCGTCTACGTATTCTACCTCAGGGTTGACCCAGAAGTTCGTAAGGCCGAATACCGTCTCGGGCCTCAGGGTTGCGGCCACCAGCTTCCGGCCGTCCTCGAAGTCGAACTTCAGCATAGAGTACTCAAGAACCTCTGCGTTCCCGCCCTTCGAGATGTCGGTCTCGGAGGCGTCTATGGCCACCGGACCGTGCTCGATGCACGCGGCCGCGAAGTACGGCTTCTGTATGAGCAGGCCTTCGGCCATCAGTTTGCGCATCTGCCACTCGATGAACTTGGAGTAGTCAGGGTAAATCGTGCAAGTGAACCTGCGCCAGTCGGACATGAATCCGAAACGCTTCCAATAATCATTCACGTAGACGCCGTTGAAGAATCTGACAACCTCTTGCGGATCAGCCAGCAATCTGATCTTGAGTTCTGAGCAACCGTTCGCGCTGAGCATCTCGATCGTCGCCGGATCCCGCCTCTCGACCTTCTTCGCGAAGCTGATGGCTCCGTTGCCAGTCGCGTGCGTTCCCATCGGGAAGAGGACGGAGTGCCCGGTCATCATCTTGTACCGCACGATCGCATCGGAGAAGGTGTACCCGCGCATGTGGCCGACGTGCAGGTATCCGGTCACACCTGGGTATGCGAATATCATGAAGAACTTCTTCTTGCTGGGGTCAGGGGTGGACTCGTTTATCTTGGCATCGTACCACGCCTTTCGCCATTTGGCCTCTATGTCGGAGAAGTTGAGAGCCATCTTGCACAGCCAGCTACAACACTGAATACCTGTGACTAATAAAAGGTTTCTCGATGGCAGACTCATCTCACAACGAGGTCTCTGCTCCGCATCACTGAGACCGCCGGACCCACAGTCGCGATGACTACGCCTGCCAGGCTTGTCATGATGCCGGCGAGGACAAACTTGTCAGCTTCTCCCCCGAAGCGCTCCTTATCGACTGAGAGGGGCACACCTGATCCGTCGTGCAATCCTCTGACATTCGTCTGAGAGAAAGAAGCGACTGTTACGAGGAAACCGGTAATGAAGAGCGCGATCCCTACTAATACCATCAGAAAGCGAGCTTTTGGCGCTCTGCTAGCCCCCAACCTGATCTTGCGATCTGCTGCCATAACTTGAGGATGCCCCAGCTGAAGGATGCAGGAGAGCGCACCCTTGGATAAACCTTCCTGCACGGATTCGGGCGTGTGCGCGATAGCCCTAGAACATCGCCCAGAGCCCCTTGACGGGCATATTCGACGACCGAGCCAGTATAGCGAGTATGACAATTGCCGACGAAATGAGACATTTTACATATTAATATATACCTTCGGCTGACATATGTTCCTTTTGCGTCAACAAATCGGGATGGGATGCACACATGTCCGACCCTTTGGAGAGCGAACGGATAACAATTCGGCTCGATGCCGAGGACCTCAAAATGATCGACGATTTCATCGCCGACAGCAACGAGTTCTCCAACAGGTCGCAACTGGCCCGTGCAGCCGTTCGCGCGTACATAGAAATGCGCGCGGGCGGCTCTGAAGGGACGAACAGCAAGCCGAACGAGATCGTGGTGGTTCTTCCGTCGCTTGTGCTTGACACAATCAAGCAGCTCGTGGCGGAAGGAGTGTACAGCTCGATTTCAGAGGCTGTAGCCGATTCGGCGCGTCATGAGTTCCTACACGAGGAGCACGTGGAAGGGCTCAAGAAGGACGCGAACAAGCAGGGAACCGGCTTTAAGCTCGTCCCCGGAGCATAGGCACCGTTTGTGGGCGCCCTGGGTGGAAAGGAGGGGACTCTGATAGGGGGTCTTCTCTCGACTGGCCAGGGAGAGGACGGAGGCCAAAGGGATGACGACGGAAAGGAGCAGGACGGAAGAGATAATCAATGCGATAGGGACCAGCCTCGGTGAGCCGACAGTCGCAGTAGTCGGCTGCGGAGGAGCTGGTTCGAACATCGTCCACGGGATCTACTGGAAGTCCAACCGTGTTGAGACCGTGGCTGTGAACACTGACGAGGAACACCTCAGAAAGGTTGACGCCCACAAGAAGATCCTGATCGGGAAGGATGTCTCCTTCGGACGGGACGCGGGCGGGTTTCCCGAGATAGGGGAGCACTGCGCCGACAAGGCTAGGAATGTCATCAAAGAGGCGATCAAGGGATACGACATCGTCTTCGTCGTCGCGGGCATGGGTGGCGGAACGGGCACAGGCGTTGCCCCAGTCGTCGCGAGCGTCGCACGCGAGATGAACGCAATCACATTCGCGCTGCCAATACTACCATTCGACATCGAGGGCGAGGCACGGAGAAAGACGGCAAATGAAGGGGTCGCCAAGCTGAAGGACCAGGCGAACTTCACCATCGTCCTAGACAACAACAAGCTCATGAGCATCGGCTCGGAACTCCCGATGGCCGAGGCGCTCAAGGTAGTTGATAGGAGCGTATTGAGAATCGTGGACTCGGTGTGCCACCAGACGAGTTCGTACGTCAGCAGCATGATGGAGGACATCATGGGCTACGGCGAAGAACTGGCTGAGCCAGCACCTGAGCCGCCGGCGGAGATGAGGGAGACCCAGTTGGTGCACGCCGACCTGGACCCGATGTTCAGTGGGTTTGGCCCGAGCATGTTCGGGTGAGCCTGGGAAGCAACTCGCCATAAAGCTGACGCCCATAGAGTCTGACCGGAACAAGGGCCTCCGTGGCTCGAAGTGCGTCGGCTTGAAACCATTTCCTTCCAATTCTCAAAGCGATTCGGACGGCGAGGCAAATCATTTCTAACAGATAACGACCTCATGTGACCCGTGAGAGTAGGCTTCGTCGTGAATCCGATAGCCGGCATGGGAGGCTCTGTCGGACTGAAGGGCACCGATGGGGATGACATCCTCAGGGAGGCGGAGAAGAGAGGCGCAAAGAGGCTCTCTCCGGAGAGGGCGAAGAAGGCGCTCGCAGGCTTTAGCTCCAGGAAGGTACACGTCGAGTTCTTGACCTGTTCTGGAGACATGGGCAAGTCCGAGCTCGATTCAGTAGGCATACCAGCGGAGGTCGTGTTCGAGCCGGGCGCGGTGACAACTCGTCAAGATACGGCCAGAGCCGTCAGGGAGTTTGTCAAACGCGATGTGGATCTCATTCTGTTCGCAGGGGGCGACGGCACTGCTAGAGACATTCTCGAGATTGCCGGTCAGAAGGTGCCCATCGTCGGCATACCGACAGGGGTGAAGATGCATTCGGCAGTGTTCGCGTACACGCCCGAGGATGTGGTCGACCTTGTGCGGACTTACGAGGACAGACGGTCGACCAAGGATGCAGATGTGATGGATGTCGACGAGGAGAGCTTCAGAGCTGGAAGGCTGAGAGCGAAGCTGTTCGGCGTCGCCAGAGTGCCCGATGACCCTGTCCACATGCAATCAGGCAAGGCTGTCTACCATTCAGGGAGCGCAGAGGACGAGCTCGTTGAGCTCGGTCAGTACGTTGCGGAGACGATGGAGAAAGGGGTGATGTACGTCCTGGGTCCAGGAAGCACGACCGAGGCGGTCACCAAACACCTCGGTCTGAAGAAGACCCTTCTAGGTGTTGATGTCGTTCTCGACTTCAAGATGATCCTACGCGATGCCTCGGAGATGGACCTCCTTGAACTCTTGGCGGACCAAAGAGCTGCGAAGATACTGGTCTCACCCATCGGCTCTCAGGGATTGTTCTTTGGACGTGGGAACCAACAGCTATCCCCCAGCGTGATCAGAGCGGTCGGGCGAGACAATGTGACCATCATCTCCACACCATCTAAGTTGAAGGGGACCCCGGTTCTGAGATCGGATACAGGGGATTCTGAGCTCGACTTGGAGTTCAAGGGGCGGATCAAGGTCATCACTGGCTACAAACGCAGGAAGCTGGTGACTGTGGAATAGAGCCGCCTTTCAGGTCCCTGACGATTCCTTGAGAAGCAGCATGATCCAGTTGTCGTCCACTATCTTCTGCATAGAGGAGATCTCCGGCTCCGTCAAATGCTGGAACCTCCCCTGGACCTTCAGGTAGTCCACGATAGGCAGTCCCTTGCCCTTCCTCGTGATGTGCACCTTTCCCTCGTCTATCTCGTAGAGAGGAAACACTCTGGCGTCCACGGCTAGCCTGGCAATCTCGACGCTCAGGGACGGGTTCGTCTTCCAGCCAGGCGGACAGGGAGACAGAGCGTGAATGAACTTGAAGCCCTTGGTCCTCTTCGCCTTCTCGATCTTCTTGACGAAGTCCTCTGGGAAAGCCGGTGACACGGTTGCAGCATACGGTATCTTGTGTGCCTGCATGATCGCCATGATGTCCTTCTTGGATTCGTGCTTGAACCCGTGGCTCGTCCCCACGGGCGTGGTTGTGGTCCACGCGCCCCAGGGGGTGGAGCCGCTCCTCTGTATGCCGGTGTTCATGTAGGCCTCGTTGTCGTACATGACGTAAATCGCGTCCGTGCGCCTCTCGGCTGCACCCGACAACGCCTGGAGGCCAATGTCGACAGTCCCACCGTCCCCAGCGAATCCGACGACGGTGACATCCTCGACGCCTTTCACATCCAGAGCTGCCCTCAGCCCAGAGATGGCTGCGCCCGTGGCTTCGAACGCACAGTAGAGCAATGGCACCTTGAGGCAGTTGCTGGGCCAGTATCCCGGCATGACAGCCCAACAGCAAGCGGGGATTGTCACTATCGTTCGCTCGCCCAAAGCCTTGAGCATGTATCTCATCACGAGATTGGCTCCGCATCCGGGGCAGCCAGTGCTCCCGGGATAGGCGAACTCCTCGACTGGAATGGTGGTCTTGGTCATCATCGCCACCTCCTCGGCAACCCCGCTACATCGACCCATTCGACCTCGTCCTCCGCGCCGCGCTTTGATACGACCAGCATGTCCTCGAAGATCTTCTCCAGTATCTTCGGAGTTATGTCCCTTCCTCCCAACCCTGCGATGTAGTTCTTGACGACCGGGCGTTTCTGGCACGAGTAGATGGACGACTTGACCTCGGTGAACATCGCTCCCGCCGCCCCAAATGTGAAGCTCCTGTCGAGGACCGCGATCCCCTCGGTCTTTCCAGCCAGTGAACGGAACTCCTCGTGCGGGAACGGTCTGAATGCCCGGATCCTCGCAAGCCCGACGCGCATGCCTTTCGCACGCATTGCGTCGACGACATCCATCGCGGTTGCTGCGACCGAGCCAGCTGCCGCCATGATCACATCTGCATCGGCGCACTTGTACAGATCGAGCAGACCCCCGTGCTCTCTACCGAAGATGTGCTTGAACTCCTGCTCGACCCTTAGGATTCTCTCGCGGGCCTCCTTCATTCCCAGCATGGCCTTGTACCTGAACTCCATGTACTGGTCGGGTTTGACAAGGGAGCCGAAACCCATTGGTTTTCCCACCTCTATCTTGAGCTCGGGTGAATAGGCTGGCAAAAAGGAGTCGACCAGGGCCTGTTCAGGCACATCGACGGGTTCGGATGTGTGCGAGAGTATGAACGCGTCCTCCACTATCATCGCCGGGAGCATCACGCCGCTGGTCTCGCATATCTTGTAGGCCATGATGATTGTGTCGAGCACCTCCTGGTTGCTTCTGCAGAAGAACTGGAGCCAACCAGTGTCCCTCTGGGCGACCGTGTCCATGTGATCCGCCCAGACGTTCCACGGAGGGGCCATAGCCCGGCTGACGTTGGTCATGACTATAGGGAGCCGCGCCCCGGATGCCCACATCAGGACCTCGTGCATGAGCGTGAGCCCTTGCGAGCTTGTCGCAGTGTACGTCCTGGCTCCCGCTGTCTGGGCAGCGATGCATGCGGCCATCGCGCTGTGCTCACTCTCGACCGGGATGAACTTCGCCTTCAGTTCCCCGCTGGACACGAATTCCGCCAGCTTCTCCACGATCGAGGTCTGGGGCGTTATTGGGTATGCCGCAATGACCTCGGCCCTTGCCAGCTTCGCGCCGTACGCGGACGCGTAGTTGCCGGTCATGACCATCCTCATTGTTCACCCTCCTTGACCATGATGATGCACTTGGACGGGCACTCGAAGGCGCATATCCCGCAGCCCTTGCAGTACCTGAGATCGACGATCGGCTCGCCGTCCACGAGAGTTATGGCTGCATCTGGGCAGAACTTCCAGCAGATCGTGCACTTCTTGCACTTCTCCTTGTCCACGACCGGCTTGACCACCCTCCAGAGGCCAGTGATGTTCATTGTACTCGGAGTGTCCGAAATCGGCGTCAGGGTGATCTCTTCATGACTCTTGGTCATATTGTTGCCTCGACCGTTCGCTGGTACGCTTCCTTCGCAGCGGCCACGTTCTCCTCTTCCTTGACTGGGGCCTCCTCTCGGATGCTGTCGAGGATCGCCTCCAGGCTGACTGTATCGCACATTCTAGCGAACCCTCCCATGATGGCCGTGTTTACGATCGGTGCCGTCTGAGAGCCAATCCCGTGGGACGCAGCGACCGACGTTGCGTCGATGACGAAATACTTGAACCTGGGCGGAAGGTTCTCCAGCTTCTTCCCCTCCGGATAGTTGATAAGTACGCGGCCCTCCGGTTTCAGTCCTTCGAGAATGTCCACACCTCTCAACAGAGAATTGTCGAGCACGACCACGTAGTCAGGTTCGTAGATGCTGGACTTGATTCGTATCGGCTTGTCATCTATGCGCGCGTATGCGGTCACCGGGGCGCCCCGGCGCTCGACGCCGAAGAATGGGAATGCGGAAACCTCGAACCCCATCTTGAACGCTGCCTTCGCCAGGACCTCAGAGGCGATGACCACCCCTTGGCCACCTCTCCCATGGAACCTGACTTCCATCAATGGAAACACCGATTGACGCGATAGAAGGTCTGACATATTAAGTGTTGACCAACCTACCATGCGTGGTGAAGGTTGCGGCAGGTCTGGCATCTTCGGGTGAACATTGCCTCCCCCGCACGTAGTTACATATCCTGTATGCCTCTATTCCCTGCGTGAAGAAGCTGTTCATTGGGCTCTACGCACGGACGTTCTGCCACACGACAGAGGATCTGGCGAAGGTCAAGGAAGCCATGACAAACGTCCTTGGAGATTTCGAGCTGAGAATCTCAAAGACCGAGGGACATCACGGGAACCCCATCACTGTCATCGAGTCCACTGTCGACAAAATGAATGGCATATCCGGGTTCTTCGCCAAGGTCGATGATCACGACCTTTCTTTGATAGAGGATACGCTGGCAACTCGTGTTGATGACGGCTGCAACCTCTTCCTCAAGATTGACAAACAGGAGGCTTTTCTCGGCAAGGTGAAGCTGGGTCATGAAGACGACGTCATCTCTCTGAGGATACGCGTGGCCGCGTTCCCGGCAACGTGCGAGGTCGCTCAGAACAATATCAGAGAATACTTGGCCCTGGAACGAGCGAGGAGAGGCGGAACAGCGACTACTTCCAGCACAAGCCACGTAGACGATTGATTATTATAATGAGGACACGTCTGCGGGAATCGCACGTGCAGGGGTAGCCAAGTCCGGTCAACGGCGCAAGGCTTAGGACCTTGTCCAGCAGTGGTTCCGCGGTTCGAATCCGCGCCCCTGCACCATTGCCTATCCCTTCTTCTTCAAGAACAACTCACAGCCTGAAGCATACTCCTCAGGTGAAAGCCATTTCCGGTACTTTCCATCTGGGAAGCAACCTCGATGGTTCCCGCGCGCAGAGTACCATTTCGCAGGTACTGCAGGTTCTGCCCGTGTTACGCCTAAGAGATGCGAGTATGATCATCTCCTCGCGAGTGTAGCCTTCCGCTGGATGCTTCTGATTGACCTTCACGGAGTGGGAATCCCTCAACTCGCTATTTCATTTTTCGCGCGCGAGCGCAGGTCGGAGATATATATGGCCCACGCGTTTCCCTCGCCCGTGAAGTACCTATACTGCCCGCAATGCAAGGAGCTCAGAGTGAAGAGCTGGTATCAGGTCAGAAATGTGTGCTCCAGGTGCTTCAGTGTTGCGACCGCGATCGAGATTCCTAGGAATTGGATGACATACGTCTCGTACGTTCTCTATGTCGTCGTCCCAGCACTAATAGGCGCAAATCGAATCACTGGCTCAGCAACATATCTCCGGCTGGCAATCATAGGCCTCGTTGTGATGTTGATCGTCTCATATATGAACATAGTGCGTGGGGAGAAGTTCGCAAGGACCAAGATCAAAGTAGCCGGCTCGAACCTAGACCAGTTCAGGAAGAAGGGTTGGGCATAGGATGAGTTCGGCAAGGTAGACCATTGCGCCTGACCCCGGGATTTCGGTCGAACTCGCATAGGCGTTCTTGGTCGCCTCAGGCACGCATGGAATCGAAAGCACCGGTCCAGAGAGGTCATCGCCCATTTCAAGCACCAGCAGGTAGGGTTCGAATGCTGGGTTGCACACAGCCCTCAGCATGTCACAGATGAGGCTGTTCAGACGATTGAATTGCATCATGTCATGTCCGGCCTCCAGCGCACGCAGCTCGATGGCGAGAGACTCGGCAGCAGTCGTGCGGTCGTCCATGTAGAATGGTTGACCGAGATCCACGACAACGGATTCGCACAACGATGTCGCAAGGAACGTCCGCAGGATTTCCGCGGGGTCTGTGTCGCCGCCAATACTGTTCCCCTGGGAGTGATTGGGGAGGGGTGTGACGTAGGACATGAGAATGTTTGAAACCAAAACGGCCCCGATGAAGAAGATGATTGCGTCCATTACCGCCAGCTGAGCACTGATCTCACCATCGGATCTACCACACAACCGATCTCACCTCGAGCATGATAGTCCTTCCATAACCGTCAAGGACGTTGAGCAGTCGAGAACAGTATCCGGTGGTATTCGGTTGCGCTGTGTCGTTGTCGGACCCGGTATTCAACCAGGTGTAGGATGGATATCTGGAAATGATGGCAATCAGGTAATGCCTCTCACCAACGACCCTACTTGCGATGTCAGAGATGTCGACGTTCTGCGCTGATGATACAGACGGCATCAGGCCTGGCGTTTCCGGCCTGAGCAACCGAGACATGACGCTGTTCACCAGATCCTCAGCTAGGGAGTCAAGCTCCTCCTGGACCTGGACAGCATTCAGATTCCGGGAAACCCACGTTCCACAGAGGACTAGAGTCGCCACCCCCACAAGGACGAACATGAGGACGGGAAGGTCCTCGAAGAAGCCCGCGACTCCTGCGTCATCTGCCTTCATGATCATCCGGAGCGTCGGTGATGGTTGGCTTCATAGTCACTACATGTAGCCTACGACCGTGGAATCCGTAGAAGAACCGCACATGCCATGCTTCATGGCATGAGACACCGCCAAGGACCCGCCAAGAAACTGGCTCCGAGCATGAGCCCCGAATCGATCTGCCCACACAACTACACTGAAGAGGAGGCGCTCCAGCTGGAGATCGACTGCGGTTCGTGCACAGGCGCGAACGACCTCATGAACAACAGATGTTTGACGGGCGTGATGAACATCATCGCGGCCGGGGCGGTGCCGGAGGCGATTATCCTCAAGAGGTTCATCCACAAGAGGTACAGAGGGGACGCTGTGAAATTGGCAGCACTGGCGGCGCGGGAGCTGGCCACACTGAACAGAGCAATCGCATCAGCAGAGACGCCGTCTGACAAGAAGTGTCGGACATGTCCTTCTAGCAAGGAGCTGGCGATGATTGCGATGAGGCGCAGGCTGCTCTCGAGCCCAATCAAGTACATGCCCGGGAAAGGGGTAGACCCATCACAGCTTGCGGAAGAACTGACGGTCGAAGGCTGTCCGATGGCTCGCAGATGCGTGGACGAGGCGCTCGCGGTGAGCGTGCTCCTATCAGGGGGGGAATGAGTGTTGTCGAGGCCTCCTCCTCCGAAGATCGTGCATGGCGGACGGCCACCCATCCAAGGGACGCAGACGCCGGTCCTGGTGCTAAAGCCCACTCCCAAACCCTCCCTGTCGGTAGCGCAGTTCGAGACACGACCGTGCTTCGCATCATCCTGGGTAGAGTCCAAGGCCGCAATTGAGAGCGAAGTCGTAGCGCGATACGAGATATCGGGAGTCGGCGTGACCATATCGTCCCCTGAGAGTTCCAGCTGCGGACTCTACACAATCGATCCTCCTGAGTACAAGCTCAATCCATTACAGCTGCAGGCCCTAGCAGGCGCGATATCCGAGGTCACGCGGGCAGCTCCAGCCGACCTGGAGGTGAGCTCCTTGGGGACCGTCAGACCGTACATCAAGGCTAGGGCGAAGGACTTCATATTCTCACAACTCGCCAGGAGATCCAGAGAAGAGACTGTTGGAATGGTCCTCGACAGAGAGGCAGACCATCTGTCAGAGCTTCTATGCAAGTACACCGCAGGCTACGGAGTCCTGGAGACGCTGTTGGAGGACCGACTCATACAGGATATCTACGTCGACGCGCCCTCGAGCCAGACGCCGGTACAGGTGGTCCTTCGGTCGGATGCGGGGCCGCGCGTCAGACAGAAGTGTCGGACGAACATATTGGTGGGCAGGAAAGACATCCAGGGTTTCGTCTCCCGCATCAAGCTTGAGACCGGGCTGCCGTTCTCAGAGGCACATCCTGTCCTCGAGGCAGACATAAAACGCTTGGGGGCACGGGTCACCCTCGTCGGGCCTCCCTTGAGTGAGAAAGGGGTTTCCGTTGCGATCAGGAAGCATTCTACCAACCTGTGGACAATTCCAAGGTTGATCGCCAACGGCTCGCTCTCTCCCCTGCTTGCGAGCTTCCTGTGGGCATGCGTGATCGGCCGAAGGACTGTCCTCGTAGCTGGCAGCAGAGGGGCTGGCAAGACCACCCTACTTGGAGCGATAATGCTCGAGTTCCCCCTGTCCCAGAGGATAATCCTGATAGAAGACACACCTGAGCTCTCGGTCCCGCGCATGCAAGAGCTGGGGTACGATGTGCAGACGCTGAGGTTTTCCGGAGCCAGTGAGGAGGGTGTCGCGTCGGCACAGGAGGCACTCAGAGTCAGCCTCAGGATGGGAGAGAGCGCGATCGTGATTGGGGAGGTCAGGGGCGCAGAGGCCAAAGTGCTCTACGAGAGCATGCGCGCGGGGAGTGCGGGGTCGTCGGTCCTCGGGACCATCCATGGCAACTCCGCCAAGGGCGTTCTGGACCGAGCGGTCGAGGACCTGGGGGTCTCGGAGAGGGCCTTCTCGTCAACCGACATAGTCGTCGTGATAGGCCTCGTGCGGTCTCCTGACGGTTCGAGGTTCAACAGGCGGGTCGTAGAGGTCGCCGAGGTGAGGGAGAGAGGCCAGAGCGTAGAGCTTGTCAGTCTTTTCACGACGGAGGCGGGCTGCACATGCGCAAAGCCGACTTCGGACTTCTCGCCTGACTGCAAGACCATCAAAGGCATCGCGTATGCGTTGGACATCAGTCCAGTGACGATCATGGACATCATCAGGGCGAGGGCACATGCTGACCAGCTCGTGTCAGAGGCCGATGGTGTCTGGGGAGAGGACGAGGCCAGAGTCCGGTCGAACGAGGTGCTCACGAGGTGCCTGTTCGGGAATGACGGCCCGGAGACGGGCCTCAGAGAATGGAGGAGTTGGCTCGATGCAAGGATGTCGAGATGATCAGCAAGCTCACATGCTCTTCGTGTCCTTATGCGTTCGATTGGAGCGACTAGGTTCGAAACTGGGAATCGGAGCTAGAAGCTCGCCGAAAGGAATTGCACGACGGGCCAGAGGAACGAGGACATTACTGGACGTCAGGGCGAAGCTGGACCTTGCGGGGATCGATGTTCCGCCAGGAACAGTTCTCGCCGCGGCAAAGACCCTTGCCGTCCTGATGGGCTTATCTCTGGCGGTCTTCGCGGTTGCCGTTCTCCTCGTAGGGGCACACTCTTACCTCATCCCCTCGGTCTTCCTGGGGGCTATCGCGCCTCTTGTGTCAAGGGAGGTCCTTCTCTCATATCCTGGGAGCGCAGCGAACAAACGCGCGTCTGAGGTCCTCAAAGGGTCTCCGGAAGCCGCGAACCTCATGATCATGAGCCTGAGGCACGAGCCCTCGCTGTCTAAGGCGATCAGGTTCGCCTCCAAGAGGAGCAACGCATTCTCACAAGAACTTGGCAACTGCATCTGGTACGTGGTGATGGGCAAGCATGCGAGCTTTGAGGAGTCACTACAGGAGCTTGGGGGCAGGTGGGCTGCATACGGGAACGAGCTCAAAGCCTCTCTGAACGCGATGGTCACTGCATCGTGCGAAGCGACCGAGGACGGCAAGAGGAGGGCCCTCGACAGGGCCAATCATTCCATGATATCGGGAGCGAAGAGAAGGATCGAAGAGTACGCGCTCTCGCTGTCCGCCCCCAGCATGATGATGTTCGGGCTCGGGATCCTCCTGCCGCTGATGGTCGGTTCGTTCCTGCCGATGCTGTCATGGAACCTCTGGTCTCCCGAGACCGTCGGAGAGGGTTCGCTTTTGCAGGATCAAGGACAGGCGACGCTCGAGACCGTCTTCCTGATGAATGTCATGTTCCCGGCGATAGCCGCGCTTGTTGCCACGAGCGCTGCATCGCGTCATCCCATTGAGACCCACAGTAGGCATGTATCCAGGAAGGGGCTCGTCACGGCATCCAGGGCGCTCCCTGTCCTCGCACTGAGCGGGGCTGCATGCGTCCTTTCGGTGATTCTCCTGGAGGGTATGCAGATGTCGCTTGCACTCCTCCTCAGCTCGATCGCGCCCCCGTCCGCCATCATGATGCTCATCGGGAGGGAGGGACCGCAGGCGGGGTCGAAGCTTGCTGAAGGTGATGTGGAGGACGCATTGTTCAAGACCGGCGCCCGGATGCTAGAGGGAGAGAATTTCGAGGCTGCGCTGAGCAAGGCCGGGCTGGAGATGCACGGGCCCGCAGGAGATCGAGTAAGACGGCTCTCATTCGGCTCGATAGTCTCTGGCAGAGATACTGCTGTTATGGAAATGGAGGACAAGGCGGAAGAACCTGGCCAGAACGCGCTCGATGGCATCAGGGTCGTCAAGGAAGCTGCCTCCAAGGACGAGCGCGCGGCCGGAGTATTGGCCATGGACCTCGCAGCCTACCTCAAGGATCTGCACGACCTCGAAACCACCTTGAAGAACCGACTGAAGCCCACCATCTCGATGATGAGGCTAACGGCATACGCGCTCGGCCCCATAGTCCTGGGCGTAACATTCGCGATATACATGTCCCTAGCGGGAATGATGGGATCTGGCTCCGCGGGAATCTCCGCTGAAATCTTCTTCCTGGTGCTCGGCGTGTTCCTGGCAGAGACGAACGCAGTCGTAGCGTACTTCGTCTGGGGGATCGAGGGCAAGAGGGACAGGAGAGAGCTTCTTCGTTCGCTGGGTGCGTACATACTGGTGTCTGGGCTCGTATATAGCGCGACAGCGATGATCGTAGCTTGACAGAACAAGCGCCGGGACTACTTCGCGGGCTTGACCTTGCTCGAGAGCTTCTCCAAGTTCCTCTCCAGGAGGGCCAGCTCCTTCGTGTCAAAGGCTCTCGGGTCGACTGGTATGATCATAATAGCCGTGCTCTGGGATATGTGGTCGTTCACCTGGTCTATGACTCTGAGGACCTTGTTGAAATCGTTGTTGGAGACCAGATACTCCAGGCCGTCCAACAGTATCACGCCGCAAGGGTTCTGCTCAATGAACTGTATGAGGGTATGGGTCAAGATGCCGAGGTTGGTCGGGGAAATGACATCCTGTCCCGTCCGCGTCGCCAGCCAGTACAAAGGAGTCTGCTCCAGACCGTACTTCTGCTTGATCATGTCCGGGTGCTGCCGGCTAATTGCCAGACCGACGGCCTTTACGGAGTGGTCTCCGGAGCTCGTTGATATTATGTTCACGAACGCGTCGAAGCTGATATCTGGCGGAGACTCCTCGACGACATAGGATTTGCCACCGGCCAGGTTGTACTTCCTGGTTATTCCGAGGCCTTTATCCTCACTCGCCTTGTCGAACCTGGGCCTCTTTGAAAAGAGGCCCATCTAATCACTCCACATGGCCAGCGTGGAGCTTAGCGCGATCTCATTTGTCGGTTTAAGGAGAAAATCCTTTGCTCCCGCGTCCATGCTCTCGCGTATCATCTTCTTGTTGATTATGGAGCTCATTGCCACAATCGTTGCCGTAGGGTCGATCTCAAACATCGCTTTCGTGAGCTCAACTCCTGACTTACCTGGCAGGATCATGTCGATGAAAGATATATTGGGCTTCTCCCGCTTGAAGACCTCGATTCCTTCGTCGAAGTCCTTCGCCTCGACGACATCATGGAATCCCACCCTGACCAGGAGTTCGATCATTACCTTCCTGAAGGCCTCAGAATCGTCGACAACAAGTATCCTCATGTCAATCACGGAACTTCAGTTCGTTATTGTCTGAGATGGTATTTATCGTTGGCTGAAGAACAAGGGGAGATGGGCAGGCAATTAGCTTCCTGACGCAATGCCCTTCCTCCGATTCCTTTTGGAGCACGACGTCCATTCAAGGTTGCGTGCGTACAGGGAAGGGACTTAGATGCTACCCATCTCGGATATTCATGTGTCGGCCTAGGTCATAAATCTATCCCCTACTGTAAGTGAGAACATCTGCTCGTCGACGCTTTGATGAGGACGGTTCTATTGCATCATAGGGTGGTGACGCTCAGGTCGCCTCTCCGATGCAACTCGTTCCATTCGGCTCCGACCGTGCGGCCATCTCTGGCTCGCATAGAATCATCATCACGTCATGCTGGAACGCGCCGGGGTCGAACCGTAGACCCCCTGCCATCCCGTTCGAGATGGCTGTCTGCAGCAGGTTTAGACTGGCATTGACATGTCTATCGAGGCGCCAGCCACCTCGAACGCCGATACAAGATGCTTGGCATACATTCTGGGATGTTCTTGGCGATAATCCTTGTACGTGAGTGTGACCAAGGCGTTTCTCGAGGTCACTCTCGCCTGGAGACCGACTCTGACCGCGTTGTTGACGGCCAATCTGAAGTCCTCGAGAAGGTATTTCGCCTCCGATGGAAGGTCCGTATCCAACCGGAAGACGACTCCCTTGATCAGCATCTCGTCCTTGACGATGACCAGTATATAACACTTCTCCGATTACATGTAGCAATTGGGGACCGTGGCTACGCTTTCTGACGTCTTCATCACCCGAATTGCTCCAGAACCAATGAGGACAAACAATTATATACTGGCACGAGGATTCTTTGAAAACGCCTTTTAGTAGATTAGTTTTCAATGACGGTGTTCATTAATGACGGACATTGAGGAAGTCAAGACCGGGACTACGACCATAGGTGTAGTGTGCAAAGACGGCGTCGTCATGGCGACGGAGATGCGGGCAACGATGGGCACTCTCATCGCCCATAAGACGACCCAGAAACTGTTCAAGATCGATGACAACATAGGGCTCACAGTGGCCGGTGTTGTCGGGGATGCACAGACCCTTGCGAGATACATCGGCGCAGAGGTGGAGCTGTACAAGCTGAAGAGAGGTCAGCCCATGACGGTCAGATCAGCCGCCACTCTGACATCGAACATCCTGGCTGGTAGCAGGTTCTACCCGTACTACGTGGGCCTTATCCTTGGAGGTATCGATAGGGATGGCGGGCATGTCTATGCCCTAGACATGGTAGGTGGCGCAATCCCGGATGATTACGTGACCACGGGCTCCGGATCTCCGTTCGTCTATGGTGTTCTCGAAGATCACTACGAGAAGGGCATGTCCGTAAGTGACGGCATGGACCTGGCCATACGGGCCCTTCACGCAGCCATGAGAAGGGATTCCGCTTCCGGCGACGGCTACGCTGTCGCTTCCATCACGAACGAGGGCTTCGTGATATTGGACGAGAAGGATGTCCAGAAGCGACTCGCGAAGATGAAGCTGACCTGACCAGCGCAGTATCGTCTATGAAGGCATTTCTGCCGACAACCTATTCAATTCAGCTGAGTGAAATAGATGGGCATTGAGAAGATTCTAGAAGAGGCAAGAGAGGCGGTCAAGAAGACCATCCCTTCAAACATCGAAGTCACGGATGTCGATTTCGAGGGTCCGGTCATAGTCATCTACACCAAGAACCTGGAGGAGTTCGCCCACAACAACGACCTCGTGAGGCAACTAGCCCAGAGCCTGAGAAGAAGAGTCGCGATCAGGCCGGACCCGACAATGCTGGCAAAGACCGAGGACGCCGAGGAGCGGATCCGTAGGATCATTCCTGAGGAGGCAAAGATCACCAACATCTACTTCGACGACGACACAGGCGAGGTAACGATAGAGGCGATCTCGCCAGGACTGGTCATCGGAAAGCACGGTGTTGTGCTGAATGAGATCAAGAAGGAGATCGGCTGGGCGCCGAAGGTCGTGCGCGCGCCTCCGATCCCGTCGAAGACAGTCAGCGAGATCAGGAGCTACCTCAGAAAGATGCAGGACGAGCGCAAGGAGTTCCTCAAGAAGGTTGGCAGGAAACTCATGCGGCCCAGACTGAACGATGAGACCTGGCTGAGGATCACATCTCTGGGTGGCTACAGGGAGGTCGGAAGGAGCGCCACGCTCATGATGACCAGGGAGAGCAAGGTGCTCATCGATTGCGGTGTCGCGGTATCCGCAGAAGATGGCGGTTCGACGCCGTACCTTAGCGCTCCGGAACTGCAACCTATGGATTCGATAGACGCAGTTGTCATCACACACGCTCACCTCGACCACTGCGGGCTTCTGCCAGTTCTATTCAAGTATGGCTACGAAGGGCCAGTATACTGCACCACGCCCACCAGGGATATGATGTCGCTTCTGCAGCTGGACTTCATCAAAGTCGCCGTAGGGGAGGCCAAGAAGCCCCCGTACGAATCATCGCATATCAGAGAGGCGGTCATGCACTGCATACCGCTCAAGTACGGCGAGACCACGGACATCTCGCCCGATGTGAGGCTGACATTGCAGAACGCTGGACACATCCTCGGTTCGTCCATAGCACACTTCCATGTGGGCGACGGGCTCTACAACGTCGCATTCACCGGCGACATGAAGTTCGAGAAGTCGTGGCTGTTCAACGCCTGCGTCAACAAGTTCCCGAGACTGGAGACCCTGGTGATAGAGGCTACGTACGGTGGGTACCACGACATGCAGCCCAGCAGACAGGACGCTGGAAACCAGCTGAGGGAGATCGTCAGGGCAACACTGAGTCGCGGCGGCAAGGTCCTCGTACCTGTGTTCGCGGTCGGGAGATCTCAAGAGGTCATGCTGGTTCTTGAGGACTTGATGAGGAACCATCAGATCCAGAAGGCACCCATATACCTCGACGGGATGATCTGGGAGGCGACGGCGATCCACACAGCCTACCCTGAATACCTCAACAGCCAGCTGAGGACGCAGATCTTCCAGATGGGAGAGAACCCGTTCCTGTCCGATATATTCAAGCGGGTCGACAGCGCGGACATGAGGGAGACCATCTGCAACGATCCGGAGCCGTGCATCGTTCTCGCCACGAGTGGCATGATGAACGGAGGGCCCGTGATGGAGTACTTCAAAGCCTGGTGTGACAACGAACTCAGCACTATAACCTTCGTCGGTTACCAGGCGGAGGGGACGATGGGCAGGAAGATCCAGAAGGGCTGGGGGGAAATCAATCTCAACGACAGAGGCAAACAGATCACCTTGCACATGAAGATGGACGTCGAGACCGTCGACGGCTTCTCAGGACACTCCGACAGACGTCAGTTGATCAACTATGTCAGCACACTCGAGCCGCGCCCCGAGAGGATAGTGATATGCCATGGTGAAGATTTCAAATGCTCAGACCTGGCAAGCACGCTTTATAAGAAGTTCGGCATAGAAACTCGTGCTCCCCTGAACCTGGAGACGATACGGCTGAAGTGATCGATCATTCTCTGACACTGAGCCTCGACCCCTTCTTTCCCAGCAACACGACTCGGCTGTCCTCCCTTTCTCTCAGTATGTCCAGACCGAGTCTCTGACCTAGCCTCGCGGAGAACTCCTTGACGGAGGCGTGCGGCGGCATGTTATCCGCGGTCATCCTCGTTCTCGAATCTCCGACAAACACATATCCTTTGGGTTCGATGAAAACAGGCTGGGCCGTTCCGTCCAACTTGGCGTACTCGTCCTCCCAGCCGAGGTTCCAGTCCTTGACCAGCGTGTGCCTGATGACCGTCCTTGTCGAAAGGGAAGGGAGAAGCCTGAGGGTATCCATGAGATTCTCCCATGCTCGTGGGAACTGGGGCACACAGAGCCTTTCAAAGACCTCCTTGTTGGGAGCCGCCACAGTCACATAGAGCTGGGTCGGCAGAGGCGAGAGATCCTCAAGCACCTTGGGAACTGAGCCGTTCGTCACAAGGAAAGTAGTCATCCCGCGACGCTTGCACAGCTCGATAAACTCCCCAAGCTTGGGATAAAGGGTCGGTTCTCCTGAGAGCGAGATGGCCACCTGGTTTGGGTTCCGGGCCTCCTCCCAAAGCCGCGCATCACACCTGGGATCACCCTTGAAGCCGGACACTAGTAGCCTCTGCTCCTGAAGGCACTTCTCTAGGAGTTCTTCGGGCTCTGGGTATCCAGAATTCTTGAAGCCGGTCATGCCGTGGTACCTCCAGCAGAACAGGCACCTGAAGTTGCAAACGTTCACGGCAGGGGTCATCTGTAGGCATCTGTGGGACTCGATCCCGTAGAACTCCTCTTTGTAGCACGGCCTGCCGTGTATCATCTTCTGGCTCATCCAGTGGCAGAGCTTCACGGCTCCGCTCTGGCCAATTATCCGGTACTGCTGCCTCTCCAGATGCTCCCTCGTTCTCGAATCCAAACCACACGACCTCTCAGTGATGCGTTGTGTGCCTCTTGCCCGAGCTTGATCTCGAGGGGCTCTTCCTCCCGGTCACAGACTGTGTCTTCATGTCATCGCCTGTCATCCTGGCAATCTCCTGGACCACGCGTGAGTCCGGATCGACTCCCAACAAATACGCCAGGTCGCCCTCATCGAGCGCCAGTTCCTTGGAGAGCGCAATCAGAAGATCCCGATCATTCCTCACCATTGATGAAACCAGAGGTAGAGTCGATTCGTTGATGCACCGCCTTGAAGTATGCATGTGTGCTGCCAGCTTGCCAGAGACTGAATCCCGAGTTCCCCGCGAACCCTTGGATCTGGACATCAGAACGAAGTAGCTCGGGAAACGGTATTCGTAGACGCTCGGCCTCGGGCCATGCTTCCTCGACAGAGCGACTCCCCCTGTCATCAGCTCCTTGGCGTACGCCCAGAGGCCGTAAGACTGCAGTATCCTGGTCCTTCCTAGATACATGTCTGATATGGACAACGCATTGAATGCGTCGGCAAGATCTCTAGGATGACGCATCTCAAGAGGTATGTTCTCCTCAACCCATTTCTCAAGTTCGTCCGGCGTCATGTCGAGGTCAAACGTTGCGTCACGCGCCTCACGGGCCGTTTTGGCGCCGAAAACTGCCCGCAGCGCCGCATCAATCTCCTTCTTCTGGTTCCTCTTACCCATAGCGTCCGAATCCACCATACTTAGCTCGATCTTCCCCTCGACCATCATCTGGAGATCGTTCACGGCGGCACGCATATCCCCACCAGCGTTCTCCGCGATGCGATCGAGAATCGGGTCTGGAACCTGGACCTCCTCACGGCCGGCGATGGTCTTCAAGACCTTCACGACCGATCTGGAATCAAGTCTCCTGAACGTGACCTTCTCGGCAAGGGTCTTGATCGCAGGAGCTTTGCGAGTCAGCTCGTAGAAGTTGTTAACTATCAGGATGATTGGCTGGGAGGAGGCCTTGATGGTATCCACAATCGCCTTCGCACCGCCGTAGTCCTCCCTACCGAAGAGGTTGTCTGCCTCGTCCAGGATCACAAGCTTCCTCCTCCCTTTTGAGGAGGACAGGAACTCTCCATCAAGCGAAAAGGTCTGGCTCACAGAACCCGCTCCGGCGACCTTCCTAATGGAGGCGGCGTTCCTGTGATCGGATGCGTTCATCTCGATGCAATCCCAGTTCATGTCCTTGGCCAAGGCGAGAGCAGCGCTGGTCTTGCCTGTTCCCGGCTCACCCCTCAGGACAACCGCTTTCAGCCGAGGAATACAGTCAGCCCAGGAATCGCCCCAATTCCTCAATGCGTGAGCGGCTGCCTCATTCCCAATGATCTCTTTCAAGGATTTGGGGCGGTACTTCTCGGTCCACGCGTCTTGCATCAGGAATGAAAGCAATCCTCGCGTATTATAGACTAATTGTATGCAGTGCAGAAAATGCTCGAGAAAACGCAACTATTGACTTCGTTGAGCATAGAAGTATAATAAAATAGTTTGAAGATGTCTTTGGAATACTTGTTTAGTTATTAGCTATACATCATTCGAGAGCACGAAGGAGCTAGTGTGATTCGCAGCGGCTGGCGTCTCGGAGAGGTTCTCCGTACCTGCCGTCTCTGAATGGACGCTCTCTGTCTCACCCATCCCAGGCAACGGGTGCTTCGAGTACTCTTCCTTTCTGTCGTCGATGTCCATTGTGAGATATATGGCCGTGACTTCGATGCTTGAATGGCCAAGATTCTGCTGCAGAGTCCTGATGTCTATGCCAGATTTAAGCGCATACACCGCATGCGTGTGCCTCAAGACATGTGGATGCCTCTTGTCCTTGTCCAGGCCGATTCTCGTCCCATAGTTGTTAATCAGACGTTCGACCTGGCGTCTGGACAGCTGGCCTCGCTTGTTTGATACGAAGAGCGGGTCCTTTCGGTTCTTGCGTGTCCCGACATAGTCACGCAGCATCGTCTTGGTCCAGCTGTTCACGAGAGGGACCTTGCGTCCTTCCTCATGTCGCTTCGCCTCCTGAATCGTGATCTCCCCCGCTTCGAGATCTACGTCACCGATTGTCAAGGCGGTTAGCTCGCCGACTCTAATCCCCGTTTCGTACAGAAGTTTGATAATGAGACGATCTCTCATTCGCTTAGGTTCCTCTAGCAGGGCTTTGAGCTCATCCTGCTTGAGATACTTTCGCATGCTGAATCCCCATCCCTTGTCTTCGGACGATTGTCCGACAAAGCATTGGTTTGTGCCTATATAAAAATGTCGCATTTTGGGTCATAACTGCCCTCAGACGATCTGCGCGGTTCCGGTGCCTCTCAAAAGCGTCAACAAATACCCTATTTGTCGCCGTTTTCCATGGAAGGCCTTACGGATAGCGTTCTCCCAGATAGCAAGGGCGTTCGTTTGCATGACAATATATAGCACGGCTCCTGCTAAAACCCGAAAAACACCATGACTTCTTCTGGAGAATTTCGGTTTCGTGAGCTCGGATCGCATATTGCCCCCGTAGGGGGCAACAGAACGACCACTATTTTAGCTACTTAGTATACTAGTCAATACAATATCAATATCTCGCTTACATATGTATCATTTACCGATAATTTCGTCCGACAGCGGCGGACAGCATGATACTCAATGACACGGTACGCATCTATGTCACGTCATGACATGACATGCGTGGACACATTTTCGAGGCGGATCTTAAGCGTGTCATCATAGATTCCTCGGACGAAGCTCGCGTGCAGCGCCTGATTTCGCACCAGATCCCACACCAACGCCAGGCATTAGCCAGATAGTAAGATTGGCAGCCGTCTTGCTCTCCATTTCGTAGTCAGTTATTGAAGCACAGATAACCAATTCGACCCCGGTCTGGAATTTCCAAGAACAGAACCCGTTATATGTCCGACACTATATAATTAGATGAATTATCTATAATTGATAGTATTAGATATCTCCGAGCAATACAATGCGAAAACAGAACACCAAATGATGCAAAATACTGAAAGTCTAGCAGCGAGATTCCCTTTCAGAAACAGCA
>JAHIZT010000083.1 GCA_018814355.1 Candidatus Thermoplasmatota archaeon
GGAGCACCTTGGGCGAACTAAGGTCGGAGATGCTGCTCACGCTTGCCAAGGAGATGGTGGATGTCGGCGATGTCGTCGGCCTCATCTGGAAGTCGATCGTCGACGACCCTCCCGTCGCGCTCAAGGAAGGAGGTCTCATCAGGGACGGCTTCGACCCCGCCCTCGACCAGTTGAGGCACGACTCCAAGGACGGCCAGCAATGGATTGCCGGCCTCGAGGGGTCCGAGAGGAAGAGAACAGGCGTCAAGAACCTGAAGGTCGGATTCAACAACGTCTTCGGATACTACATCGAGATATCCAAATCCAATATGAAGCAGGTGCCGCCTGAATACGAGCGCAAGCAGACCGTCGCAAACGGCGAAAGGTTCGTCACCCCAGAGCTCAAGGAGAAGGAGAGGGTCGTCCTGGCCGCTCAAGAGCGCTCCAACGACCTTGAGTACCAGGCCTTCATGCGAGTGCGTGACGAAGTCTCCAAGCACGGTGAGAATATCAGAGGAATCGCCCGTGCAATGGCAGCGGTAGATGTCCTCAACTCTTTCGCTGAGGTCGCTGTGTCGTCGAGATTCTCGAGGCCAGAGGTGAACGACACTGATACTGTCATCATCAAAGATGGTAGACACCCAGTTGTCGAGAGGGCGCTCAGAGGGTCGTTCGTGCCCAACGATGCATATCTCGACACCAACCTCAACAGACTGGTGATCCTGACCGGGCCCAATATGGCCGGCAAATCCACGTATCTACGACAGATAGCGGACATCGTGATAATGGCGCAAGCTGGATCCTTCGTGCCCGCCTCAGATGCGAAGATCGGGCTTGTCGACAGAGTGTTCACCAGGGTCGGGGCTTTCGATGACCTCTCAAGAGGCCAGTCGACCTTCATGGTGGAAATGACGGAGCTGGCGAACATACTCAACAGCGCCACGAAGCGCAGTCTGATCCTTCTCGACGAGGTCGGAAGAGGAACCAGCACGTACGATGGTCTCGCGATCGCATGGGCCGTGTCCGAGTATTTGTACGATCACTCTAAGATCGGTGCGAGATCTCTGTTCGCGACGCACTATCATCAGCTTACTGAGCTAGCAGAGTCATTGGAGGGCGTCAAGAACTATGCCATGGCGGTCAAGGAGCAGGGCTCCGATGTCATCTTCCTGAGGAAGGTCGTTCCCGGGAAGGCAAGCAAGAGCTACGGCATCCAGGTGGCGAAGATCGCGGGAGTCCCACCAGATGTCATCTCGCGAGCCGAGCAGGTCCTCAGCAGCATCGAGCAGGAGAACGTGCTCGAGGTGAAGGCGGGCAAGAAGGTCCACAGGCAGGCGCTCCTGCTGACACCGGAGAAGGAATCCACCGTAGAGGAAGAGCTCAAGATGATCAATGTGTCGAGGATGACCCCTATGGAAGCCTACGTCACGCTCAACGAACTCAAGAAGAAGCTCGGGGGATCACGTGCCAAGTAGGATAAGGTTGTTGGACGACGCCACCGTCAACAAGATAGCTGCTGGCGAAGTGGTCGAGCGGCCAGCATCCGTGGTCAAGGAGCTTGTGGAGAACGCACTCGATGCGGACGCCTCCTCCATTATGGTTACCATCGAGGAAGGCGGCAAGAAGCTCATCTCCGTCAGGGACGACGGCGTTGGCATGTCCTCTGAGGATGCTGGAAAGGCGTTCGAGCGGCACGCGACCAGCAAGATCTCGGGCATAGACGACCTGCAGAATCTGGCGTCCTACGGCTTTCGAGGCGAGGCACTCTCGTCCATCGCTGCGGTGTCCAGGGTCGCGCTCAGGACTCGGGAGCACGAAGCTGCGGGAGGGATCGAGGTAGTAGTCAACGGCGGCAGGATCGAGAGTGTCACTCCGGTCGGCTGTCCTCCAGGCACCGAGATCGTGGTCGAGGACCTCTTCCAGCACATGCCTGCGCGTAGAAAATCACTCAAGTCAAAGAACATCGAGCTCGCACACTGCCGCGAGGTCATGATCAGCTACATGCTTTGCAGACCGGGCTTGGCGTTCTCGTTCCGGTCGGACGGGGACATCGAGATGGTCCATGTGCCGGCAGAAGGTGTGAGGGGCTCGCTGGTCGCGGCATTCGGTCCAAAGGTCGCTGA
>JAHIZT010000084.1 GCA_018814355.1 Candidatus Thermoplasmatota archaeon
CCTGTCATGCCTTTACCTTGCCTTCACAGATCGTAGAAAGACGATGAATCCGCCGAACCGCATGGGTTGTGCAACTGTGGTGTGAACCCACACAGCCGTCCTTCAAGCAGCATGTGCCATCAGCGAGATGTTCAAACATCCCTGAATACGGGACCACATTCGCTCACTCCGAATGCAGGGGTATTCCCTCGGACGCACAAGGAGAGAGGGGTCTACATGGGGGAGGACGAGATCGAAGGACCGGACCCGGGACGGGTCGGAGCGATCTTCCTGGGATGGCTCAAGAGGAACGGCGGGGCCAAGCATCTGACCACCTGCGAGAGGAAGATGCGCCATCTCGGCCTGGACCTGGCCCCGTCGGTCTCCGAATGGGGTCAGGGGAGGATCTCGGTCGTCCCGGGCAGGGGCGACAAAGTAGTCTGGCTGAAGGACACGCGATGGGCCGACCTATGGGCCAGCCTCCATGATGTCGAGGTCCCGCATCACTCTCAGTCCCTGAAATCAAAAGAGAAGTTAAGATAAGCAGAAATAAATATACGATTGAATGTATTGAGGTATGAGTCAGGGAGCGCAGCATGATGTCAGAAGACAGACGAGCTCATGAGCCGACGGAGCCTCTGGACAGTCCATTCGACGGCCTCTTCGGGGACACGGCGGAGCTCAGGGTCCTGCAGGAGATAGTCGCCGACCCATACTCGGATTACACCCAGAAGGAGCTCATGGAGCTGACAGGCCTCTCAGACCCCAGCGTGAGGAAAGGGCTGGCCGTTCTCTTGGAACACGGGATCATCAGGAACGTCTCGTCTGTCCGCAGAAGGCCTCTCTACCGCGCCAGTCTGGATTCCAGGAAGCTCACGACGCTCACGTTCCTGAGCTACGCGGTGCTTGATGAGAGGACTGGCAGCGCAGCGATGGACGACGCCGTGAAGCACTACTGCGAGAGCATTCCGACCAAGGTCGAGGTCGTCCTTGCAGAAGGATCGACTTTCAACAGGTACGAGATGCCAAAATACGAACGAGCGCTCTCGGCGAATGAGGGCTCAGACACTGTGATTCAGGAGGCGTGACAATGGCAAATGGAAAGAGGCGTGTGAAAGCAGTCGTTCAGGCAGAGAAGGTCACGATCGACCTCAAGGAGATCTACAGATCCGACCCGAAGGAACTGACGCCTGACATCACCGTGACACGTTACTCCAACCTCGCATACGTGCAGGCATCGCCGAGGGACGTCTGTGTCGACTTCCTCGAGATGCCCGGGTTCAAGAAGGACGGCAAGTCAGTCGTCAACGGGACCAGGATCTACATGTCGCATGTAGCCGCGCAGAAACTTGGGGAGGTCCTTCAAGACGTCCTCAGAAAGGCAATACGCGGTGGAGGGATCGAGAAGTTGACCGAGGGCAGACGGGCTCAGTGACAAGCCCGTGCTCGACCTGCGCCTCGCACGACCCTGGCCCCGCTCATTCTTGCCCTCACAACCCAGGGAAGACCAACGATTTCGTCGGAATATGAGGGGAACGGCGGTCCAGGTCTTCGCCTCCTCTATAGGCCACCGCCGCCCATCCATGTTAAGATGCCCCTTTGTGATGCTTCTCTCCTTACCATTACAAATCACACACAAATAGGAAATCCATGAGAATGTAAGGGTAACCAAGGGTCAAGGCCGCTTCTGTCTTCCGCAGGTGTTCAAACCGTAGTTACGGGATGGTCCATTTGCAGGAAATGACCATCCTGGTTCGCCAGTCGTGTAAGCTGTGTCGTAGACTATATGAACTCGAATACTAGTTGTAGTACTAGCAATACTAGTATCTGAAAGAAGCATTGCTGCGAAGTGGAAAGAATGGCGACCATCTCATTCAGCAGACCTCTGGAAATAAAGGACGACAAGGCTGCCTTGACAATCATCAAAGCAGCGAAGGAGAGCCACAAGGCCATCAAGAAGGTCGACATTTCTAGGAAACTTGAGTGTGGTCGAGTATTGCTGAAGAAGAGATATTCTCGCTGAGGGAGATTCTCAGCGCCGATTCGGACGAGTCTGTTGTATCGAAGGATTTATCTTCATTCAAATGCGAACGTGACCCTGACGTTGAGAGGTTCCTAAAGGAGAACGCCATCCCTTTTGAGAAGGCTCACAAGAGTAGGACCTACATTGTTGTGAGGCGCGAATCTGCGAGAGAGAGGAAGCTGAAGGTACTAGCCTATTTCTCAATCGCGCTCTCAAGCATGAAGATCCGTGATACCGTTTCGAGGAGCAGGAGAAAGAGGCTGAGCGGCATTTTCGAGGACAGCGAAACCCCATGCTATCTAATCGGCCAACTCGCCAAGAACGACACCTATGAGGGCGACACCCAGGGCAAGGAGCTTATCGAGTACGCCCTGAGTATGTTCAAGATAGCGCACGATCTTGTTGGAGGGAGATTCGTGAGGGTTGACTGCAAGAACATTCCGCACTTGGTCGAGTTCTACAAGGCTAACGGGTTCGGAGAGCTGCAGACCGACGACAAGACAGGGCTGCTTCAATTAGTGAGATTCCTCTGAGACAAAGGAAACACAGCGCTATTCATGATCTTCTCAGCGTCTGAAGTCCATGAATGCTCAAGTCAGGGCCCTCATTCGTCGCACCACGACTGAGACGGTCTCGCAGACCC
>JAHIZT010000085.1 GCA_018814355.1 Candidatus Thermoplasmatota archaeon
CAATGGCTGAAGGATCTGGTCCCATGAAACTACCAAGGTTCCTGTCCGCATTTCAGATGGCGCCGCCGCAGATTGTCGGTCTGGCACTTGTCGCAGTCGGAATTCTTTTGCTGATCCTAGCATATAATGCTCAATCGAACATAGACGAAATCGGAGCAACAAACGATCCGGATCTGCAAGACCAGGTTTCAGTCTACGAGAACCAGAGAAACATGTATCTTGTAGGCGGAATAGGATTTGTCTTCATGGGTATGTTCGCAATTGCCATGCTCTCGGAGCCATCCATGCCTGCACTTCTTTCCCAATCGGGGATGATTTCAACCTCAAGGATGGCGAATGAGACCGTCCAGGGACTCCAGCTCAAGGGCAATGCGTGCTATCTACCGGCAAAGCATGGACTAACGCGAGAACGGATCTTCATTCCTGCCCCAATAGAGAATCCCGCTGCTCCCCTCGCACTCTCTGACGATTTGGTGATGTCGCCAGGGAAGGATGGCTCGACGCCAGGCATGCTTCTGGAGCCTCTCGGTTTCGAACTATTGAACAGGATTGAGCGTGAGTTGGATGCGAATCTCCTGGGCATTGGTCTCGAAGCCGCTGAGGGAACGCTTCAGATTCTCAAGCACGGTCTTGGGATGATTAAGGATTTCCACTTCAAAGAGAGAGAAGGAAAAACGGTGTTGCGAGTCGAGTACAGTGGCCTCATCGATGCCTGTCGCAAAGTCCGCAAGGAAAGGCCAGACACCTGTCGGCAGATCGGATGCATCGGCTGTGCGTGTCTCTTGACTGCTGCTGCGCGGGCTACAGGGAAGGTCGTATGTATCGATGACGTGGACAACAGCAGAGATACGGTCGTATTCACCCTCACGCTGAAGGAATGGTAGAGGAATGCCCGATTTGAGATCTGCCAGGGGCATGAAAGACCTAACGTCAGCTTGGAGAGGAGGTTTTTATAACCGATGCATTGTTTTCTGATTGAAATGACCAACAGATCTCCTTCGCATAGCAGGGTTGTTTCGCTTTTTGTATCAGCAGCAGTAGCGATGCTCCTGCTCTCCCCGATTGCTTCTTTCAACTCGAAAGCGGAAGACATCCCGCACGAGAACTACGACCTTGTCAAATCCAATCTCGACGTAGTCATCGCGCTACTCAGAACATCAATCGCGTATTCCGAGAACGCGCTCGGAAGAATGTACAACGAGAGCATGGCTCAAGTCGAGGAGAATCTCACCGTGGTTAGGGGGCTCCTGACGCCAGCGCAACTCATTCTGGACAGGATCAGGAACATAGCTAGCAGCTACGAGAATCTGAGCAAGCTGCTACCTCCTTTCAACAGTCTCTCGGTTCAGATGGATTCCTTCTCATCCAAGGAGGTGTCGCTTCTCGGGGCGAGAGATGATGTGGTCTCGGCTTCCCGCCTCACGAGTCTCACTGGAGAACAGATGAAGAATGCGCTCGACTCCATCAAGATGTTCAACACGCTAATCGATCAGATGAATAGTACGATAGATAGCATGCTCGTTTCTGCGGACGGCATAATCGGCCTTGTCGTCGAAGGGAATCAGCCGTTTACGAACAATCGTCTGATCCCGCTCATCGAGCAGCTCAGAGACCTCCTACATGCAATCCAGGCGGAGACGGACCTCATCACCCAGGGAGTCCCGTGGAGCCAGCCGTTCTCCCTTCTCTGGCTCTCGGCCGGAGACTACTATCTCGGGGATCAGATCACCGGTGGAGGCCTCCTGTACTTCGATGGCGTGCCCCAAGTCGGGCATCTCGTGACGATTCAGATGGACGGGGCGAACCTCACCTCGGCGATTACTTCGTCCGGCGGGAAATTCTCCTTTGCCTATCCGATTCCGTTGAATGCTAGTTGGCTGGGGAGCCATGTCCTACAGGCTACGTCGACGACACCGGCTGGGATTTTGAACTCGGACAATGTCACGATCAGGATACTGCTCGTCCCGACAACGATATCGTTGCATGTCAACAGCAAACTGTTGACACTGGAGGACCAGCTACATGCTGACGTGCATGTGGAGGACTTCCGAGGACTACCGCTCGCCGAAGCGCCATGCTATTTCTTGCTCGAAGGCCAGAACCTGTCTTTCCGAACCGATACGCTCGGAGGGTACAAGACATTCTGGGAAGCGTCCGACCTGGGTTACGGAGTACACACGCTCCAGGCATTCTATGTCGGCGAGCTGCCATA
>JAHIZT010000086.1 GCA_018814355.1 Candidatus Thermoplasmatota archaeon
CCAAGTGGGACACGATCGTCGAGACCGCGAAGTCCAAGAAGATCGACAAGGTCAGGCTGGAGGAGATCGTAGCCAGCCTTCTTGACAAGGGCGAGATCTACGAGCCTGAGCTAGGTATGATGAAGAGGATATAGAGGTCTGAAAGGGGTTTCACTGAGTCGAATCAGCTCTTGAACTCGTCCTTCGATACGATGACCAGAATCAGGCCTATCAAGCCCAGGATGGACGGTATCACGAATATGCCGCCAATCAGGGCGATCATGAAGTTCTTCCTCTGGATCGCGTAGACCCCACCTATGAGTGATATCAGGCCAAGCACCAAGACCACGCCGCCGCAAGCCACCCCTGCGATACTGCTTCCGAGACTCGGGATGAGGGCGAGCGTGCTACCAGCCGCGATAAGCCCTCCAATGACGAGATATCCGAGACTTGCTAGCAATATCAAGATGCCTCCAGCAACAGGCATTGCTGATTCGCTCTTCTGAGCGGGCGGAGCCATCACTACCCTGTAGTCATGACCGCAGTATGGACACACATTAGCGTCCCAAGATATCGCGCGTCCACAAGAGACGCAATTTCTACTTCCCTGACCACCGGATGATTGCATCACCTCAAACCTCCTCTATGGGGGCCGATGCGGATTCTCCTGGCCCTCCTCTCGGTGTATCCCTGTAACACCTAGAATAAGGTTGCCTTTGGCAAGATGGAAAATGTGAAAAGTGGAAGGTGTTTACACTGCGGCCATGGGCCGCGCCCGACAAGTGCTCGCACTCAGCTGAAATCCTTCTTGGACACAGCAACAAGGATCAGGCCTATCAGGGCGAAGAGGCTCGCGAGCATGTAGGGTCCAATCAGGAACAATCCGAGGACCCCGCCCACTATGGCAAGACCCCAGTGCTTCCGCGTTATGCCGAAGAACCCTCCTAGCACGACGACGAGCGACAGGATGATCACTATAATGCCGCAGACCAACAGAATATCCGACAGTATGTCACCGACGCCAGCCACGTCGACTCCCCAGTCCGCCAGAGTGTCGACACTATTGGAGGCCACAATGAAAACGGCGCCGAGAACGAGTCCCATGATACCCGCAATCAGTATCAGAATCCCTCCGACGAGGGACAACATGCCCTTCTCAACAGGCTTCGCAGGCACTGCCTGCATCCTATAGTCATGTCCGCAATACTGGCACACATTCGCTTCCATCGCGATCTCCCGACCACAAGAAACGCACTTTCTAGAACTGCCTGGGGATCCCATCCCTTAACCTCCTATTCATCTGACAGTACCCGGACTGCCACAACCATGAATAGGCCAGGATTATAGAAGTATCTTTCTATTAATTTCCAGACATTATTGCCGCTTTCGACGATTCTGAGCCAATTGAAGAAGGGATGGATGCTGTACAGTATTTGCTGAAGAGAGACCGGGGACAGACTTCGTCCAGATCAGAGACTACTCGAACTCATGTCTCGAGAGGGCCACCAGGATTAGGCCGATCAGGGCAAGAATCGCTCCCAGGATGAAACCGATACCTACCATGCCAAAGACGGCACCTGCTATGGCGGCGAAGAAGTGCTTGCGCTTGAGAGCGAAGAAACCCCCGACAATCGCGATAAATGAAGACACAACGAGAATGCCACCGCAGATGACCATCAGGTCTTGGAGGTCTTCCAGGCTAACTTCGGGTGGAAGAGCGACCCCAACATCCTCCAGGGAACTCACATCCAGCGCCAGGTAGAAAAGGCCCATCCCAAGGGCCAAAAACCCCGCAACGAGTATCAGCACGCCCGCGATGACTGGCTTGTAGCTTCTGACCTTCAAAGGAGGGGCCATCTGGAGCCGATAGTCGTGTCCACAATAAGGGCATACGTTCGCATCCCAGGAGATTGACCTTCCACAGCCGACGCAAGACCTTGTATCAGACGACAAGGCAAACCACCAAAGTGAGAGAAATGGAGTTTTATCCCATCCTCTCAAGGCAGAATTGGAGTACTGGTTATAAATCAATTCCGATTATTTGTCGCCAGGGAGCTTCTGTGAGCCCTTCTCTCTGTCCTCCTGGGATACAAAAACGAAATGAGCCAGAAGCAGAGAGAGCACCAAGCCCGCGAGCATCCCTGTTGCCAATCTAAGGAGGTTGTTCGATTCATACGAAGTCACGGCTTGGACTCCCCCGTCCACTGCGATCGGGACGAGGCCCAGGATCACGAATAGGGGAGGAATCTTCCACCTGTAGAATGAGGCGAAGCCGAAGCCGATTGCGATCCCAACAAACAATCCCAAGTCTCTCGCGCAGAACGGCATCTGGTTCCCGTTGAGTGTGTAGCTTCGGTTCAGAAGCTGATGGCACTCCGCATCGCCGAGCCAGTAGATTGCGTGAGGTATCGCACCCAAGTCCTTGAACTGGTTCTCGTTCTCGTGGCCGCCCACTCGACCGGACAAATCGAGTAGCGTGTTCGAGGGAACGAGCATAGGTGAGATGACGACCAGGATGAGCCACACTAAGGATAGGAGGAACGCGGCCAGAAGTACCGAAGAAGTGATTCGTGGCAGCCTCATCGACACAGCAAGCATCTGGGCCCTAATCTTACTTCTCAATTACAATCGAAGCGTAGCCAACGACGTCTCTCATCGGCTGGACATCGCCTGAGGTGGCGTATTTGAGAACTGTAGCCCTGCCACCAGTGCACGCAATCATGGTCGCCATGACTGGGCCATAGCCGCACATGGATACATCCTCGTCCCTGACTACATCGTACAGCTTCTTTGGATCCATCGTCCTGACGGCATCGAGGACCATGCCATCTTTCCTCTGGGCCGTCTCCTTGGTGACATAGTGGGACAGGTCCGTGGAGGCTATCACGACTACGTCCTTCCCCTTGATAGCGTCCCTAATCACCTTGCCGACTGATACGGCGGCATCGTAGTCCTGGAAGCCCATGCATAAGGGTACGAACTTGATCTCTGGCGAAAGGTACTGCAGGAACGGCAGCTGCACCTCAATCGAGTGCTCCGCCATGTGCGCTTCCTCGTCTTCGTCCACAAGGTCTCTCCTAATCGCCTTGGCCAGCTCCCGATCGACCTTGACGACGCCTAACGGCGTCTGGAAGTCTTGTGTGGTCACGGCAAGCCCCGATCCACGGCCAGTATGGTTCGGACCGAGGACCACGAACGCCTGCGGCAGGCCGTCCTCCGCTATCCTGGAATACAGATGGGCCGCCACCATGCCAGAGAAGACATAGCCCGCGTGGGGCGAAACCCCGCCGAGTACCTTTCTTGGTCCGAGACTGACTTTCGGTAATCTACCTGGTCCCAATCTCCCCATGAAGCATTGCTCGATCTGGTCCCTTAGAGCGCGCTCTCCACCCTCGTAGAACGTACCTGCAACAGAAGGTCGTCTCATTCTCCTCCTCTCCCCGGAGCAGATATCCCACGCTCACCAATAGCCTTTCGCAGGAAATGATGCCTGAGACTATGTCAAGCCGGCCTAGAGAGACGCCTCGAACTCCTCGACGGTCATCTGGAAGTCCTCATCCGAGGCACACTGTCCTTTGGCCTTCATGATCTCCCTGGTCAGGAGCCAGTAGATCGTCGCGAGAGCGCGTCTACCCTTGTTGTTGGACGGTATCACAAGGTCGACATACTTCGTCTCGTTGTTCGCGTCACATATGCCAACGATCGGTATCCCGATGTTGAGGGCTTCCCTGAGTGCCTGCTCATCGGCTGCGGGGTCCGTCACGAAAAGGACCTCTGGCTCCGTGAACTTCGGCAGAATCGGATTGGTAAGCGATCCGGGGACGAAACGGCCGGCGACAACCATCGCACCAATGCTTTTCGCCAAAACCTTCGCGGGCTTCTGGCCGTACTGCCTTGCTGAGACAATCAAAATCCTCTGCGGGTCGAACTTCGAGAGGAACTTCGACG
>JAHIZT010000087.1 GCA_018814355.1 Candidatus Thermoplasmatota archaeon
CGAAGGGCCTTCTCGAGCGGATTCTCCCGAGCCTTTATCCCGATGTGTCCAAGAGGACCGCAGTGATCGAACAGATCCTTCACGCGCTCTACGCCCACGATGTTGGCGAGAACGCTCTTACGATCGAGAGCGCCATCGTCGTGATTGCAGACGGATGCGACATAACCAAAGGCAGAGGTAGGCTGTCTTTCGACATGGGCAAGCATGATATCCACTCGATATCGGCTCTCTCCATCGAATCGGTTGACATATACAAGGGCAAGACGAAACTCATCGAGATCCATGTCAACATGTCCAACTCGGCAGGGATTTACCAGGTCCAGGAGACTCTGGGGAATAAGGTCGCCAAGAGCCCGTTGAGGGATTACATCGAGATCGTGGCCGACTTGACCCCGTCAAAGACGCCTCCGGAACTGAGGATACTCGACAGGATCGTTTTCTCCGACGGCAAGTACAAGAACGTCTAGATGGAGAATAGCGGGATCGAGATGAACAGCATCGCCAAGGCGATGATCTGTCTCAATGTCAGCTGCTCCTTCAATCTCAGCTTCGCGACAGCTATCGTGACCAACGGATAGAGGTTCGTTATCGGCGACACGATGGACATATTGCCATTCTGGATCGCAAGGTAGAGCGTTATGCCCCCTCCTGCGAAGAAGAGCATTGAGAGCTCCAGGACCCATCCGTTCGATTTTGGCCTCTCGAACCTACCCTTCTCTCTAGCGAGCCAGTAGACTATCCAGATTGCCGGACATATCAGTGCGTAGACGCCGATGAAATTGGTGTCGCCTATGTCAGAAATCGCACCCTTCGCGAGGGCAGCGGATGTCCCCCAGAAGAATAGGGAGCATATGGCGAATGCGATCCCCAGAAGTTCGGTCTTCTTCCTTTCATTGCCGTTGTTTCCATTCGGGGAGTATGTGAAAATGAGCATGCTGGCCACGACGAGGACCACGCCTGCGGCCTCGCTGATGCCCATCGTCTCTCTAAGGAAGATGAGCGCAAGGACTACTGTCCAAGGAGCGTATGCCCCTGCAATGGTCCCGACGATGCTCACCTTGCCGTGCTTGAGCGATTCGTAGTAGGTGATGAACGCAGCACCCGAGAGGGCTGCAGCTGCCGCCGCCTGGAGCCAGGTCGATAGCGGGAAGGATCCGGGTTCGTGGAACACGATCCAGTAGGCGCTCCACATCACGAGTATGTTCGCTCCTAGCATGATGAGGAGATTTGCGGAGGAAACGTGTGTTCTGGTCTCCTTGGCAAAAACCTGACCGAAACCATACATCATTATGGTGGCAATCGAGAAAGGTAGCCAAAGGAGCTCCATCAATCCAGGCGATAAGCATTGTCTAGATAAGGGTTTCCACTCCAATCCAGCGCGTGTCGTCGAGAAGAGAAATCAGACGAGTCCTTTCGCCCTCTTGTCCTTCTCGAACAGCGTTCCTCCTTTCGAGTCGATCCTGAGGATCCTGTGGTATGGGATGGTCGCCTCATCGGTTTCGAAGAAGCCCCTTCCAAGCGCTCTGATCTCGCGCCCTGCGATCTTCATGGCATCTCCAGGAGCCCCTCTATGGACGTACCATATCACGGCATCGTCCAGTGACTCGCCTTCGGTCCAACGTAGCTTGTTGAGGACCTGTCTCGGGTAGACCATCCGCGTCTTCACCTCGTTCCGGGGATATCATCGTTTCCGCGCGAGGAGAACAGCCCGCCAGTTCTGACGAAAGGGAAATGGAGAACAAAGGGTTTGCGCGAAGGTTTGAGGATCTCAGAGCTGGTCCAGCTTCTCTTTGATCTTGTCTGCCAGGTCCGCGATATTGTCGAACTCTGCTTTCTTCGGTGGACCCTTGACCTCCACGACGCCGAGGACTTCCAGCTTGGACCCCTCGAGCAGAGATTGGATCTGCTTCACCGCGCCCCCAGACCATCCGAACGATGTCAGAACTACGCCGTACTTCGTCGGGGCTCTGAGCGTCTTGACGAGGAGGGTCGCGTATGCGGCTACTGGGTGC
>JAHIZT010000088.1 GCA_018814355.1 Candidatus Thermoplasmatota archaeon
CGGCGCGTTCCAGCATGACGTGATGATGATCCTATACGAGCCAGCGATGGCCGCACGGTCGGAGCCGAATGGAACGAGTGACGCGGGTGCAACGTCTTGACCAGCATCAGACACCACCCGATAACGTTACAGAACCCATTATCGTATTCCGTCTGGTTGCTGTTCGGAATCCGGGCAGACCTTGCGAAGCAACTGTCCGCGTGGTTTGAAAACCGGACTAACGTCCAGACTGGTTCATTGTCGTTCCGACGTACGATCCGCCGCGACGAAAGTTTATATCAGTTGACAATATTCGAGAGCCGCCTATTCTACGGAGGCAACCGAATGGACGATGAGAAGGAAACAAAGGTGCGGTTTGAAACGTTGAGCGCCGAGAAGATCCCGTTTGGGAAGAACAACTTCTTGGAAGTGGCACGGAAGAAGGCGATAACTGACGAGGGGGACAGCGAGTTCATCTCAGTGTCCAGGGGTTACTTCCTCCCTGATGGAAGCGAGAAGTACAAGAAATCCATAACGATCCCTGACGATCCGGCGATCAAGGCATTCGTGACCGAGAAGATCAACAAGCTCTGAAGTCTCTTCGATCTCGCGATCGATGGAAGTTCAGGCCAGAAACTCCAAGACGGAGTAGACGCTCCGTTTATTCTCTTTTCAACTTCTCTTACGCTTCCGTGTTATGACTGCTTCTCTATGATCATCTCGAGGTAAGTCTTTGGCTCTAGCTTCTCCAGGCCCAGCTCGGCCCTAGCGAGCTCGAGAAGCTGCTTGGACCTTTCAGGGGACTCCGTCAAGACCTCGAGCTCCACAAACTCGCCTAGTCCTTCCACGTCGTCGATATCCACCCTGAGCTTGTCCAACAGATAACTGGTCCTGGTCTTTCTCAAAACATATGACTCCTTGAATCCCAGTCTCTCGACAATCCTCTGCATGGTCAGAGGATTGTCCGTCTTGAGAGTGATCTCCTCCCTGGCCTTCGCTCCGTCCGCGTGCATCCTAGGCCCTTTATAGGTCAGCTCGGCCCCGTCCTCCCGCTTCCTTAGCCGCAGGGCCTCGTCCGTCTTCCCGAAATCTCTTGACGGGTGTGCGAAGTAGAAGTCCTCTATCGGTCCGTTGGAGATCTGCTTGGCCCCCAGCTTGACTAGTGCTTTCTCTATCTTCTCGTTGCCAGGGGACCGAAATTTCAACTCGACCTCTATCACGGCCCGTCAGAAGCGTAAGGAACTACATTAACCTGTTTGAGCCAGCCAGTGCGTCCGGCGAACTCGTACCAAAAGTTATAAGTCTCGATTTATAGATAGATGGCTTCCTGGACCAGGTGGATTGTATGGAGCAACCAGAGCGCAGCATAAAGCTCCGCAGGGAGGAGCTCGTTGAGATCAAGAGGTTGTACGAGACGGTCATGACCTTCGCATCCCACGGGATGTTCTACAGGAGCGGCCGTATCATAGGCGACACGCTCATCAGGAGCTCGGGCACGGAGCTCCTCAGGCTCAAGGAATCGCTTGTTAAGGAAGGCTGGGTCACGGACATCACCTTCGAGGGCGATACCATAACCGTCGTCGGCTCGATCGAGGCATCGAGTGCCGATTCGCCGACATGTCACATGCTCAGGGGCATCCTGGCAAAGGTGTTCGAGGAGCGGGCGGGCAAGGATGTCTACTGTCATGAGCGCAAGTGTGTTTCCAAGGGAGATGACAAGTGCGTGTTCGTCATAGACACGGAGGTGCTCTGAGATGACCCGTAAGACCACGGGCATTCCGGGTCTTGACGGGATGCTCCAAGGAGGGTTTCCGTTCCCTTCCGCGATCCTGGTTGCAGGTGAGCCTGGTACCGGCAAGACAACTCTCGCGGTACAGAGCCTCTTTCACGGCGCTCGAGAGGGCGAGAAGGGACTCTACATCACGGCCATATCAGAACCGCAATGGCTCGTCCAGAAGTTTCTGTCGTCCTTCTCGTTCTACAGCCAAGAGCTCGTCGAGAAAGGAACCGTGAACTTCATCGATATCGGCCCGACACTGATGAAGAACCCAAGTGACATGCTGAACATCATAAAGAAGAAGATCGAGCAATACCAGCCGCTCAGGATCGTCATCGACCCTATCACGCCGATGACTGACATGCTTCAGTGGAGAGGCGAGACTAGGGAGTTCATGCATGAGCTGTTCGCTTATCTGAAGGCTTTCAACTGCCTCGCTCTTGTGACCGCCGAGCTGTCGTACGATGACATTCCGCACAGCCAAGAATCGTACATGGTCGACGGCGTAGTCGTGCTGTCCTATCCCGAAGAAGAGAAGGTCAGGAGAAAGTTCCTCGAGGTCCTCAAAATGAGAGGGACAAAGCACACTACAGGCAGGCAGCTGATAGATATAACGGACGAGGGCCTCGCAGTACAGGCTGGCCTGAGGTAGAACCGTTTCATGAGCAACGAGGAGGAGCCTACTCTAAAAAGCGGGAGCTCGTACCTTTTCACGGAAAAGGGCGTAGCCCGCGCATTCGATGCTTTCAAGAAGCTCGTATCAGAGGGCAGGCGCGGCCTGGTGATAACTCGATCTCACCCCAGCCGCGTGCAGCAGCTGTACAGCTTGGACTGCCCAATCATGTGGATTGCAAAGGCGTCTAAGCCCACTGGAGGAGTCATAAGCCTCGAGCCTACGCGTCTGATGAAGATCCATAGCACTATCTCCGATTTCATCAAAACGAACTCTGGATCTGTCGTGCTGTTGGACGGGCTCGAGTATCTGATAACGGAGAACGGTTTCGCCCCCGTCATGAAGGCGATTCAGCTGACGAACGAGGAGGTCGCCATGTCGGGGTCGTTCCTTCTGGTCCCCATAGACCCTAGGACCTTCGAGACGCAGCAGCTAGGGCTGCTGGAGAGGGAGTTCGCTCTGCCAGGAGAGGCCAGACCTGACAGCAGCGATGTTTTCGGTTAGCTTCGGTTTTTCTAGTAGCAAGTGCCTCCAGGTGTGTCTATGTCAGAAGAGCTCGGGAAGGTGCATGTTCTCACAGGCCGTGGCAAGGGCAAGACAACCGCCGCCTTCGGTCTTGCGATGAGGGCAGCAGGTCACGGCCTCAAAGTATGCATAGTCCAGTTCATGAAGGCCGGGGAAACGTCTGGCGAGGTTGTCTCGGCGCGTCGTCTCGGTAATATCGATGTGGCTCAGTACGGATCCGGATCGTTCGTCGATTCGAAGCACATCACGAACGAGGACAAAGAAAAGGCCAGGGAAGGACTTGAGCATGCGAAGAGAGTCCTCTCCGACGGCAGTTACCAGCTCGTCGTTTTGGACGAGGTCAATACAGTCGTGTCATTCGGTCTTCTCAGCGCCGATGAGGTCATGGGTGCTCTAAGATCCAGAGGAAGAGGGGTCGAGGTCGTCCTGACCGGAAGAAATGCGCCCGTAGAGTTCATAGAATATGCGGACTATGTTTCGATGATTGAAAGCAAGAAACATCCCTTCGATGCCGGGCTCATCGCGCGCGAAGGCATCGAATGGTAGCCATCCTCATTGAGTCTTGTCTTTCAGGAACAGGAGATAGCGGATCTCCTCAGCTGTGAAGGGCGTGTTCTTCTTCAGACCGTTGAAATCTCCTTCTTTGAGCATCCTCAGGACCATCGGTTGCGAATGGGTCATCATGAGGATCCTTCTGAGCGCATCCCTCTCGATTGAATCATTCCCCAAGAGTTTCTTGGCACCGACTTGGTCTAGGCCCTTGATTTTAAGTTCTCGGACGATGCCGGAATCTATGTGCTTCCTCTGGTAGAACCAGTTGTAGGCCGGGGTCTCCTGTCGGGCCGTAACTACGACTTTGGCATCTTCAACAGAGTCCACGAGCGCGGCGAAGAACTCGACAACTTCATCGCTGACAGAGAAGTAATCGTCAAACACGAAGGTCGCGTTCTCTAGCCTCAAGACATCCTGCAGCCCTTCCACGCTCTTCCTGACATTCCTTCCGAAATCGACAAGCTTCGACTCGATGTGTTTCACAGTCGAGGAGGCGGTCAGCGGTATCCAGAGAGTGTCCTGGTCCTCCAGACCCTCCACGAAATTCCTGGCTAGGGCCGTCGTGCCGGAACCCCTGTTGCCGAGCGCGACAAGCACTTTTGCGTCGGAATCCATGAACTCGTCTATTGCAGCGAGCTCCGCTTCCCTCCCATAGAACGCCTCAAGTGCGGGAGCATCTTTGAGATCGCGCACTGGCATGGGCCTGTTCTCGTCCACGCGCACGACCCCATCTCTCATCTGCGAGACCGCGGCGACCGCCCTCTTCTTGCCGATTTTGGACTCGATATCCTTCCCAATCATCCGGACGGTCTCGCCTTCGGTGATGACCGTGAAGACATCGTCGAGCGCGGCACGCCACAGATTCTCCGCATTCTTCAGCCCCTCAGCCGTGATTGCGTAAACGTTCATCCGCCGCTCGTGTCCTTTGACCCTCGCGGTGAGTTCCTCAACGTGCCCGTCCTTGATCAGCCCCTTCACAGCGCGCGGGACGTGCGTGCGCGATATGCCCACCGCGAATGCTATCCCCGCCTGCGTGCACTCGGCGAGGTACTCTTCAGGTTGGACGTCCGTCGCGAACCTCATTAGATGAAGAAGCACCCTGTCATTCACGCTGAGCTGGCCAGACTCGGGCATCGTACGTTATGATGCCCATGTGCTTATATAACCGTGCTGGTTTTTGCGACGGGCTGAACCACTTGGAATTCCTTGACTGGTAATTGGTAATGACCTCAACACGTTTATATACGGTCCAACACGTTGAATTGGATGATAGCTGAGTGTTCTCTCCGCCCCCGGAGGACCGAGAATATGAACTTCGATGTCAGGAAGAGGAAGTCTTGGAAAGAGGATGAAGGTGTATCCGAGATCATCGGCAACATCCTGATCCTAATGATAACCATCATTTTGTTCAGCGGAATAATGGCATTCGTTCAACAGATGCCGGTTCCAGAGCAGGCAACGAAGGCGGACTTCTCCGCATCCGTTTCCTTCTCGCCCTCAGGCACAACCGCCAACCTGACCGTGACACACGCTGGTGGCGCGGTGATGAAGACCAAGGACACCTTCATGCTGGTCGATGTCAACAACCTGAACACGAGGTACGACCTATCTAATCCGGTCTACGGCCTCAAGAATACCACTCAATGGTCTACCGGACAATCTTGGACGGTGGCCCTAACTGATACCAGCTACACGAGCTCTATTACGGTGACGGTCGTCGACAACGTGAAGCACTCGGCGGTCTGGTCTAGCCAGGTGACCGGAGGTAGCGGCAGAAGCCCGCCGAATATATTGCAGAGATATGTCGACTCTGATCCGACCACACCGACGGCCGACCCAGTTCGCGAATGGCAGGATTTCAGCCTTTTCGTAACGATTGTGGATCCCGATAACAATCTGGATACGGACGACGGCATATGGATAGACTCATCGCAGCTTGAGACAGATTCGCCTGGTGCAAGCCATAGGACGCCCCAACCGCCGAGTGGGAACATCTTCAGATGGGATTTCAGCGACATTCTGACTAGAAACCTGAGTGCGCGTGATTTGGATGGACAGACAATAATGATCCACGCATGGGACCAGACAGGCTTCCAGTCCGTATCGACCTTCGTCATGACAGTCACTCAGTTGCCGACGGATACACAATTCACAAACAAAACGATTGAGATCCAAGGAGGGGCGGTGGGCGAGGGCGGCTTGCCCGCGTACCTGACATGGTCCAGCCCAGCTAGTGGCCAAGGATTCGGCATATATGAGGAAGACCACTCGGCGCCGGGCGTGGCCAACACCAGCAAGCCCAAGACGCTCTTCGTGAAGGACGAGACGGTATTTGTCAGGGTCGCAAGCCTGCGAATGACCAATATTCTTGGCGCAAACATAATGGTGATATCTGACACCAGGACTGGTGGTGCGTATGCAGTGAACTATAACCTGTCTAGCACCCGCTCGGCCCCGTTCTATCCCTACGCTGCTAGCAGTAGCGCCTTCGTGTACGAGGCCAAGTTCTACACCGACCTATTGCCGCCAGGGTCGTATACTCTTGAAATAGTACTATCCAGCCACGGAGCGGTGGCTGGCACATTTGAGCGGTTCGAGACGAGACAGTATATAGTAATTGGTCAGGAGGACTCTCCGGTGTCCTTTATCCCCGGCGTTTGGCTATTCAAGGATGCTGCCAGGACGATTCTCTGGGGCGGCAAGACGATGCCCTTTGACATCTCTGGTGGAACTTTCATGGTCTATGCGAGCGTGAAGGTCATTGATGCACAGGCATCCCCTGCCCCCTACAGCGAGGAGGTTAGAGTCACCGACATGACGGGCGGATCCCAACTGTACGGTAAGCCCGGCTATGCAGGCCCTATGATCTCTGCGCTGTCTCGGGCAAACGCCACAGCCTACAAATTTGATGTTGATCTGCGGTATTCGAACGGGAACCAGTGGTTTGGAGGTACGGGCGCATACACGCTGCTTATGGCGAAATTCTCGGACGCGAACGAGGGAGTCTATTCGCTTTCCCAGCAGATATTCGTCAAGGCCGATGGCAGCCGCGCAGACTTCTTCCTCGGTGAAGATGGCGTGAACGTTGGCCACCAGAACTTCGACGTCAGGGGCTATTTGACATACATTGAGAATAACAACTTCTTCACTCGAATCGACCTATTCAACTACCAGAACACTCCCACTGATAAGACTACGTATGAGGTTCTTTCGATGGCTGTTGGTGATTTGAGCGGTGATGGATCCAAGGATATGCTGACTGGCCAGAAAGGCGGCGAGCTTCTGTACTACAGGAACAGCATCAACTCTTTAGGCACATGGCAAGACGGCAGCAGAATGCCCAGGCCCGTTGGTGATCCAACCAACAACATCAAGTGGATCACTGTGGGCGATATCAATGGCGACGGAGCCCAGGACTTCGCGTACGTTAGCTCTTCGGGAGCTACCGCCAACAGAATAGTCATCTACAACAACACATACGGTATGACACCTGTCATCTACAAGGACTATGGCGCGACCGTCGTCAGGAAGATCATGCTGAGAGATATGAATGGCGATGACAAGGCGGACCTGATTATCCTAGCCGGTGCCAAGATCTATGTCCACGATCTGTCGAAGTGGGGAACCGCACTACCCGTGGAAATCGCCAAGATCCCAGATCCGGACACAACATCTGGCATCACCGATTTTGATGTTGCCGATACGAACTTGGATGGCCGTCCCGACATACTTACTGTGGGGACAGGTGGCGCGGCTGCCGTGAATGGAGTATGGGTGAACAACTACACTGACAATCTGGCCCCGAACAACAAGTTGTTGGATGATACCTTGGCAAATTGGATTCCACGCCTTGTGAGCGGCAAGGTCATTGGCGGAACAACAGTCACGAACACCAAGATCAAAGATGGCATTGCCCTGAAACTCGCCGAGAACCAGACACAAGCCCCGATCGGCTCAGTTGATGCAAGGATGAAGTTCTTGACCACGCTCGCAAACGATCCGCAGCAGGTTCTGTTCGTGAACGCGAGACTCTTGGCGACCAACACCGAGGTCTTCTACGTCTGGTACTCGACGGATGCTGGCGGTTATGGCGCATACACGCTGGCATTCACGATAAACAACCTTGGCGGCGCGTTCGTTAACTATACCTTTTCGCTACCGTCGACAGTTGCCAACAAGAATTTCTACCTGAGGATTACGGACTCATCGACATCTACTGCTGGCACTCATATTGACCAGGTTGAGATAGATTCGGTGGGTGTGCTCTCTAGCATTTTTGGCAAGTACACAACTAGCAGGTACCAGGTTGTGAGCGACTCGCCTACGGTCTACACATGTGTCCGAGCAGCGAACATCGACGGTCGCGGATACCTCGAGACCGTCGTCGCCAAGGATGGTCTATGGAAGGTGTACACGAACAAGACAGTACTCTCTGGCTGGTCGTTTACAGACGCCAACTTCTACGTCCGGAGCAGCAACGCCCTTATGACGTACTCCGCCCCGACACTGTTCGACGCGACCGACATCAACGGTGACGGTTACACAGACATACTGGTCTGCAACGTCACGGCTGTGCAGGGCACTCTGACTAAAGTCGGGTTCTTCATGAACCTGTACCCATCCACCTTCTTCTTCACGGAGACTGATCTGGGTGTAGCCGGTGGATCGGGTGCGATTACGTATGCGGCCGCATGCAATCTATACAAGTGACCTTAGAGAGCGCCCGCTCAAACCTCTTTCAAAGGCCTTTCATTGACGGGGCAATGGCGGGACCGCAATGTCTCAGCGATGATGTTCGAGACATCGTTCGCCCTCTCCAGTTCAATTACGGCTAGGAGGCTCTTCGACGTTATGCAGCTCCCGATGATTCCCTTTGCCATGGTCTCTGCACGCTTACGCTCGATTGTCCTGAACCCTTCCATGTTGTTCACAGCCTTGTCCCAGGCCAATACGAACTCCTCAGGGCTGTCGTCGCTGAAAGTCCTCCTCTTCAGCAACCATGTTCGGGTGGAGTGTCTGAACAGCGCCGTTCCTGGGACTACAGCGCAGTAGAGTTGCGTGTAGGATTCTTCGTCCAGGTCAACAGGAACGATAGGGATGCCCTCGTGCTGTGCGAGCTCCAGGGTGGCAACGTAGCAGGGTGGAGGGGCCGCAACCTCTCCGAATCTTCCGAGCCCTTCAACATAGATTTGTTCGTATCTTGACAGCTCGGGCTCGTAGTCATCAGGTATATTCTTCAGGCCCTCGATCTCTTCCTTTGAGAGGGAAATCGCAACCATGTCCGGTCTGCTTTCCTGAAATGCCCTCCGCACCTTCTCGGTCTCGGATTTCAGTCCTTTGATCACGCCGAGAATGTGGACCGTGCAGCCGTCTATCTTGATTGTCTCCACGATTATGCCTTCTTCCTCTTCTCGCGCTGTAGGATGAGCTCCAGGACATCGTCAGCGTCGTCTGCCCTTCGCAGCTCGTCCTCCGTTATCAGGGGCGTTCCTTCTATCGATTGGATAGAGGTTTTCTCCCCTACGAAGATGACGGACTTCTTCTCGGTGACCCTCGATATGTTACCTACTACCCTGGCCTTCCTTGCCATCATCTTGACGTTATCCTCCACCCCAGTCAGCAGAAGGACATCCTCTTCGCTCGCAAGCGCGTCGAACGGACATCTGATGGTGGGCGTTACTGAGTAGCCAATCTCCTTGAGCATCTCGAAGACGTCCCTGTTGAGGCCTTTGAACTCGTCGAAAGTCCTCAGGATCTTGGCGACTTCGAGCGTGTAAGAAAATGGATTCAGAGGCACGACAATGGGCTCGTTCAGATACTCTTCGAGCTTGGCTGCGATCTCCACCATCGCTCCCATGCCGCTCTCGTACATCTGGATGGCCTTCCTCGAAACACCTGCTATCTCGGCCAGCATGCCCAATGATATGTTCCTGTCCTCTCTGATTTTTCGCAGGAGCTCACCGTCAAGCCGGACGTAGAGGCCGCCGGGGGCGGCATACACGAACGGTGGCACACCCTCGAGCATGTGCTCATGGAATGTCGCCTCCGAGATGATCGGTATGCCGAACCTTGAGTACAGGATCCCGTGGTCCAACTTGGCGGAGCTGGAATGCAGGCCTATGACCATCGGGCTGCCTACAAGAGTCGTTGCGAGGATCCTGAGCTCCTCGGCATCGTCGCCAGATAGCGAGTCGATGTTAGTTAGCGCCTTGATGATCAGGAGTTCTTTGTCCCTGCGTGCGATGATGTCGAAGCTTATGCTCCGTATGTTGTGTGGGTCCGAGATGAAGAACCCGACCTTTGCGAGGGTCTCCCGCAGTCTTGTGAGTAGCTCCTCCCTTCTTACAGCCATGGGTCCTTCCTGTTCTCCTAGGTGTCAGATATCGCTTCGTCCGATTTGAAGATTGCATTCATGTTGGGTCATCTGTACATGGTGTTCATGGACATCTTCTCATACTTCTTCAGTTCGGTTTCGCTCATGGGCTCGACTTTGTCCATGGCCTTCTCGAAGTACTTCATCCCGACCTTGACGTCCTTGATCTTGTCCTCCTCCGGATCTCTTCCATCGAGGACATAGTCTCTAATCGCAAGCATCATGGCCTCGTTGCAGACGGCGGCAATCTCCGCGCCTGTGAAGAGCCCCATCTTGGCTGCTAGCTTGTCCAGGTCGACGTCGTCAGCCAAGGGCTTTCCTTTGGTGTGAATCTTGAGTATCTCCTTCCTCGCCTCCAGATCGGGCGGGGGTATGAGCACCAGCCTGTCGAATCTGCCAGGCCTTAGGAGCGCCGGATCGATCATGTCCGGCCGGTTCGTGGCCGCTATGACCACGACACTGTGCAGAGGCTCGAGTCCGTCCATCTCCGTGAGTATCTGGCTTATCACCCGCTCCGTGACTCCAGAGTCGCTCGATCTACCTCTCATAGGCGTGATAGCGTCCATCTCGTCCAGGAATATCACGCACGGTGCTGCCTGTCGCGCCTTCCTGAATGTCTCCCGGACTGCCTTCTCGCTCTCACCTACCCACTTCGAAAGGAACTCAGGGCCCTTGACTGAGATGAAGTTGGCTTGGCTCTCCGTCGCCACGGCCTTTGCGAGCAGAGTCTTGCCCGTCCCAGGCGGTCCGTACAACAGAATCCCCTTCGGCGGGACTGCGTTCATGTGCTTGAACAGCGCGCCGTATCTGAGGGGCCACTCGACAGACTCCATCAATTCCTGCTTCGGCCCATCCAGCCCTCCGATGTCCTCCCACTTGACATTGGGAGACTCGAGCAGGACCTCTCTCAGTGTCGAAGGCTGCATCTCCCTGTACGCGTCCATGAAGTCCGCCATGGTTACATGCAGATTGTTCAGGACCTCGATCGGGATCGTATCTGACTCGAGGTCTATGGTGGGCAGGATCTTCCTGAGCTCGCGCATAGCAGCCTCCCTGGCGAGTGCCGCTAGGTCGGCGCCCACATAGCCGTGGGTCATGTTGGCCAGCTGGACCAGGTCGACGTCATCTGCCAATGGCATGCCCCGTGTGTGGATCTGCAGGATCTCGAGCCTGCCCTCCTTGTCCGGTATGCCGATCTCGATCTCCCTGTCGAACCTGCCGGGCCTCCTTATGGCCGGGTCGAGTGCGTTCGGCCTGTTCGTCGCGCCAATCACGACGACCTTGCCCCTGCCCTCCAGACCATCCATGAGTGCCAGGATCTGGGCGACTATCCTGCGCTCGGTCTCGGCAGTTACCTCATCCCTTTTGGGTGCTATTGAATCGATCTCATCGATGAATATGATGCTCGGGGCATTCTCCGCGGCCTCCTTGAATATCTCCCTCAGCCGCTCCTCGCTCTCCCCGTAGAACTTGCTCATTATCTCGGGACCGCTTATGGACGTGAAGTTCGCGCTCGTCTCCGACGCGACCGCCTTGGCCAGAAGCGTCTTCCCTGTGCCAGGGGGACCGTGGAGCAGCACTCCCTTGGGCGCCTCGACGCCGAGCTTCTCGAACAGTTCAGGGTGCCTCAGGGGTAGCTCGATCATCTCCCTGACCTTATCGACCTCGTCCCTGAGGCCGCCTATGTCCTCGTACGCTACCTTCGGACCCTTGGCAACCTCCTGCTTTGCGGGTTTCTCGCTCAGCTTCACATTGGTGAAATTCTGTATCAACCCAGCTTCTGCAGCCGGTGTGAAATTCTGGACCACGAGGTCGAACTTGCGGCCCATGATGTTGACCTCTATGAGGTCCCCCTTGGCGATGGGGCGTCCCTCCAGTGACTGCGCCAAGTATTCCTCACCACCGAGGATCTTGAGCGGCTGTGTGGGCGCGAGAGTCACCTTGGTCGCCGGTTTCGGGACGATCTTCCTTATCCCGACCTTCTCGTCGAGCCCGACGTCCGCATTCTTCCGTATCGCCCCGTCAATCCTGATCGTGCCTCTGTTCTCGTCCTCCGGGTAGCCCGGATAGACAGTTACGGCCGTGTTCCTCGCGCCTTCGATGATGACCGTGTCGCCCTGGCTGAGCTCGAGTATCCTCATCAGTGCAGGATCTATCCTGGCTATTCCCTTCCCGTCGTCAGCGGATTTCGCCTGGACTACCCTGAGTATCTTCTCCTTCTTGTTTGACATGAATTACACCAGTATCGTGAAATGCTAGTCCTGGTCGCTAGATAGGAAGAGGTTCGTAGGGTTCTGCCACTGCCCTCTGTAGTCCATGGGCACCAGCCCTTCTTCTCTCTCTTTCCTTCGAATCATGTTCAACTCCTCCACATCTCGAAGAGGTATCAGGGCCTCGAAATTTGAATATGTTAGCACTTCTATATGAATATTGTGCTATAAGGATTTGGTAGCCAGCGTAGCCAGCAGCAATAATCCAACTACCTCAGGATAATGGTGAGAAAGGAAGCCGGAACGAGGCTCCCAAGCTTGAGAACCACGGCCACTGCCAACACCGCCTCGCCCAACTTCCTCCTCAGGAGGATTCGATGTTCACCGACCATATATCAGAATTCTCAGGGAGGTCCATGCTACTGGGCCCGGAAACACAGTAATAACTACCCAAGCCAATATGCCGCGCGGATGACCGGTCAGCTCAATGGCTCCGAGGTCCTGGTCGATGAACAGGCTGAGGCCAGCCAGATACACAACAAGGGATTCTACGGCGTGCCCCAGTCAGGAGGAGCCGTTAGGCTGGACCTAATGGAAGCGCTATACCTCGTCGAATCCAACAGGCTCGAGGTCCTGACGGGTGACAAGAAGATGTCCGCCGGGGACCTCCTGAGACTCGCCCACAAGCTCTCCGAGGGGTTCGAGATCAGGTACCTGGTCTATCGCGAGCTGAGATCAAGAGGATACATAGTCAAGCTCGGCCAGCCCCCTCTTGATTTCAGGGTCTTCCCGAGGGGCGGCTCTCCGAACAAGACTCCGAGCAAGTGGTGGGTCGCCGCGATATCCGAGCGCTGGGAGTTCAACCTGGGAGATCTTCTCGAGAACCTCGACCGCACGACCGATGTCCGCAAGAAGCTCCTTCTGGCCGTAGTGGACGAAGAGAGCGATGTCACATACTACGAGGTGAGGCGGGTAGCTCCAAAGGGACGTCTGGGGGCTGTCGACCTGAGCAAGGTCGTCGACGGTGTCCTCATGGCGGACCGCGTCCTGGTGCTCGAGCCGGAACAGGCTTCAGCATTGCACTGGGGTCACAACTTCGGAAAGCTCATCGGCCCGACGCTGCAGCTATCGCTCATCGAAGCCGCATTCCTGGTGGAGCTCGGGGCCATAAAGCTCGCTGATGCGAAGACAAACCGGGCGGTCGCTCTCGCCTCGTTGAAGAAGCGCGCTAGGGAACTGCAGCCGGACTTCGACCTGCGCCTTGACGCGTTCAAGGACCTGAAAGGCAAGGGCCTGATCGTCAAGACAGGGTTCAAGTACGGCTCGCACTTCAGAGCCTACGAAGGCGACCCGGGGAAGCAGCATGCGCGGTATCTCATCCACGCTGTTCCGAAGGATTACAAGGCCATGTGGCCCGAAGTGAGCAGAGCAGTAAGGCTTGCACACGGCGTCAAGAAGGAGATCCTGCTCGGAAGAGTCTCCAACAAGGAAGTCGAGTATGTCAGTTTGAGCAGGTACAGGCCCTAGGTTATCCCGGCCTTACCCTCCTGTATGTGGAGTTCGGTCCTCCAGGCGACCACCGTTGATAGAGGACAGACTGGGGTCTGGTACGCACTAATGGTTGACCAGGTGCTCCGCATGTTCAGAGCAGCTTCGGAGCCATCTCGACGATCCTGTTCGAGTAGCCCCATTCGTTGTCATACCAGGACAGGATCTTTGCGAAGTTGCCCTTGCCGCCGATGACCATGGTCGAGAGAGAGTCTATGACCGCAGAGTGCGGGTTGCCGATTATGTCGGTCGAAACGATTGGCTCGGCCACGTAGTCCAGGACGCCCTTCATCTTGCCTTCGGCAGCTGCCATGAGCGCCTTGTTGATATCCTCCACAGTGACCTCCTGCTTCGTGATGAATGTCAGGTCTGTTATGGAGCCGAACGGCGTGGGCACTCTTAGCGCGAGCCCGTTCATCTTCCCCTTGAGCGCGGGTATGACCTCTCCGATCGCCTTCGCAGCCCCTGTAGAGGTCGGGATGATCGATAGGGAGGCCGCCCTGCCTCGTCTGAAGTCCTTGTGCGGCATATCGATCAGCTTCTGGTCTCCGGTGTAAGCATGGACTGTCGTCATCATGCCCTTCTCGATCCCGAAGTTGTCGTTGAGGACCTTTGCTGGAGGTGCCAGGCTACCGGTCGTGCATGACGCCATCGAGATGACATTGTGCTTCGCCTTGTCGTACACCTCCATGTTGACGCCCAGGACGAGAGTGACATCGACGTCCTTGCCAGGAGCCGAGATGAGGACCTTCCTTGCTCCTGCCGCAAGGTGCTTCGCAGCCTTGTCCTTCTCCGTGAACAGGCCTGTGGATTCGACCACGACATCGACGCCGAGCTTTCTCCAGGGTATCTCCCCAGGGTCCTTGACCTGTGTGATCTCGAGCTTCCTCCCACCGACGTTGATCGAGGTTCCCTCGACCTTGACCTCCTTGTTCAGCTTCCCGTACACCGAGTCCCACTTGAGCATGTAGGCCAGCGAATCGATGGGCGCGATATCGTTCACAGCGACTATTTCAAAATCCTTGC
>JAHIZT010000089.1 GCA_018814355.1 Candidatus Thermoplasmatota archaeon
ATCATGCTGGAAAATTATATAAGCAATCGAAATATATCACGTCATGGGATGCACTGAGCCGCGCATGGACATGGTCGTTGAGAGGACACCATACCCTCCGCGGACGGCCTCTCCCGGACATACTGGAGAGGGATGATGCCTTGAAGTTCGAGAGCAGACTGGCGACCAGGATCGCCGCGCGGAAGGATGACAGAAAGACGCTGAAGAGCGTCGCCTCGTTTGTGTGGATAGTATTCATAGTCCTAACGCTGACCTCAAGCACCATGGCGACCCCTCAGGCCGTGATCCAGCTTGGGTCCAAGAACTCTTTCGCGAAGTACATGGGCCAGTTCGACGGAAAAGCCAACGTGGTCATGCTGGGCGCGATATCAGTCGAGGACTGGGTTTCGATCAAGGTACCGTTCAAGGGCCATCTCTCAGACATCGAGTCCATCTCGTATTCGGACTTCATATCGCAGACAGGAGGGAGCGACGATCTGGAACCTTATGTCGTCCTCAAAATGCCAGTAGGTAGATACCTCGTCTGCTATCCAGAGGACTCCTATTCGGCAGGCTTCTGGAGCCTACCGTACTTCACTTGGCAGATGAGGGACACCGTGTCCCACGGCAAGTGGATGATAGCTCCGGTCAAGACAGAGTCGCTCGTGCTCTCCCTTGAGGAATGGATTTCGATCTTAGGCGATGATGAAGTCATCAGCGTCAGCATACACATCGGAGGTTGGGACATAGCCAACCCGTACCAATGCTACCTTGGAGACCTCGCGATCAACGGAAAGTTCATCGACATTGCCAACGCTGGCAGGTCCGCGGGCAAATCTGCAGATCTGCCCCTGGGGTTCTAGTTCACCAACGCTTTTCCATGTTCCTCAGGCGTTCGATACCCATCCTGAAGCCGGCACCGCCGTTCTCATGCCCCTTCCAGACCTCGATCGTGATCGGAACGTCCAAGCCGTTCAAGCAGGAGAAATCGACATGGCCGTCGCCGATCTGGAGCCCTTCTTTGTCGGGCGCACGCGCATCTGCCACGTGCGCATGTCGTGTCCTGTCGCCAAACGAAGACAGGAACCTCGAACAGTAACCGGGGTCGCCTTCGGGCTTGGACAGGTACCCATGACAGACATCGAGCGTAAACCCGTCGACAAGACCAGCGAACCGTTCGAGGTCCTCGACGGAAACGCATATGCTCGAATGCATTCTGTCGAGCTTCCTGTGCCAGTAGAACCAGGGCATGTTCTCGAGCAAGAGCCGAGATGGTCCGAGTGATTTGAGTGATAGTTCCAGGTTCGACAGCAGATTTTCCCGGTTTTCAACCTTCTTCCGGATGCCACCTGGGTGGATGACGATGTTGACGTTTCCCAGCGCGGCAGCATAGTCCCTCGTGAGCTCGATGGCGCTCACGCAGGCAGCTCTGAACTCCTTGTCCTCCGAGGCGAGGTCGAGCAGAACATCTCGGCCCTTGTAGGTTATGAGCTCCTGGGCGTGAATGAACTCGATTGACGGACGAGCTTTGCGATGAAGCTCCTGAAGCACCCGCTCTGAGATACGTTCCCGGTCGCCATCGAACAGGAGGAGCTCCGAGAAGTCCACCCTCGGAACGTTGATCGTCATGTAATCCTTGAGACTGATCATTATGCCGAGCTTGAGGATCCTACCCTCTCCAATGAGAGATAGTGGATGCAGGGCTATATGGATTCGCAAGCGAAGTGCCAACATCGAAAACGATTAATAGCGTCCGGCTCCGTGGGGTTGGATGCCATGGGCGAGAGCGTCATCGAGGTCAGAGACCTCGTGAAGAAGTTCAACGGAAGAAGCCCGGTCCTGGACGGGGTCTCCTTCTCAGTGGCTGAGGGGGAGTTCGTGATGATCTTCGGAAAATCTGGATGCGGAAAGACGACGCTCCTAAACATACTGGGCGGCCTGGACCGGCCTACTTCTGGTAGTGTGATCATCGACGGTCAGGATATCGTGGATATGTCCGAGGACGATCTCGCGAAGCTGCGGCTTGCAGAGATAGGATTCGTGTTCCAGGATTACAATCTGCTCATGGATCTCACAGTCAGGGAGAATGTGGCGCTCCCGCTCAGGTTCTCGAAGAAGAAGGATGGCGGCAGAGTGGACAAGCTGCTGGACAAGTTCGACATCAAGCACATAGCGAAGGAGACTGCAAACAAGATCAGCGGCGGTGAGGCGCAGAGGGCGGCGATTGCGAGGGCGATGATGAACGAGCCGAAGATCATACTCGCAGACGAGCCGACCGGCAACCTCGATGCGGAGAATACTGGAAACGTCATGGACATGTTCGATCGAGTGAGAAGGGAATTCGGCACTGCGATAGTGTTGGCAACGCACGACCGCGAACTAGCAAGGCACTCGACCTTCAGAGTCCATCTGGATTCGGGAAAGGCGATTGTCGACAGACCTGACGGCTGACTCGGCCAGGTTCCGGTTCTGAAGCTGAATTGCTGGCATTCCATGACCGTACACATGTGAGCATACACCCTGCAAAGGTAATAATAGGCCTCACCGATGCACGCCGGGGGACAGCCCAACGCCATATGGTGTCGAATTCATTGCTGGATTCTTCGTAGCTTTGGTGATGACCTTCGTCATCATCCCGTGGCTCATACCCAGGCTGAAGGCCAGGGGCGTAGTAGGAAGGGACCTGAACAAGCCCAGCAAGCCCGAGGTTGCCGAGATGGGAGGGATCGCTGTGGTCGTCGGGTTCTTCGCCGGAGTCAGCGTGCTCGTCGCCCTCAACGGCATCACGAACATCAACCTGCTTAACGTGGGCCTGTCTGCGGCCCTCGGCGCGGCCTTCGTCGGCATGATGGACGACCTGTTCGACCTCAGGCAGAGGCATAAGGCGTTCCTCCCGTTCGTGCTCGCGCTTCCTTTCGCGGCCGTGGCCGATCCACATGTCGTCATACCCCACGTGATCGAGCTGCAGTTCGGTCCTTGGATGATTCTCATTGTAGCGTTCGCGATCACGTGCGCCGCAAACGCTGCCAACATGCTCGAAGGGTTCAACGGCCTCGGGACTGGGCTGGGAATTATCATGTCGATAACCCTGATCGTACTCTCCCTTGTTCATGGCAGGCACGACGGGATTTACCTTCTTGTGCCTTTGGTTGGTGCGCTCACGGCCTTCCTGTGGTTTAACAAATACCCTGCAATCGTCTTTCCTGGAGACACGATGATGCTGTTCATGGGAGCATCAATAGCCGTCGCGGGGATTCTATCCAACCTCCAGGTGCAGACGACGTTCATCTTTCTGCCGATGATCGCAGAATTCCTTCTGAAACTCAGAGGCCACTTCAAGGCGGAGAATTATTGCTCAGAAGCAGGCAATGGCTATCTTGAGTATCACGGGAGAATCGAGTCTCTAACCCACATATTCATGAAGCACCTCAAGGTGAATGAGCAAGAACTTGTGGCGCTGATTTGGGGGATTGAGATCGCGATATGCTTGTTCGTGATCTCGGTGGACTACATACTGTGATCATTTTGGCTTTCCGTGCTGCTGTCCCCTATTCATGAACGATGATGCTCTAAGCGCAACGAGTTTCCCCACCCTCGAGGTCGTGTGAGATTGGTTTATCTAGGAAACAATGCGTCTATCTTGTCGTATGATCGGAGAATTCCGACAGGAGCTGCTAGCTCTTCTAGCTTGTCCGGACTGTTGCTCCAGTCTGGTTCGGTCGCTCGAAGGGCTCACTTGCGTGGGTTGTGGAAGGAGATATGAGCTAAGGAATGGAACACCAGTTCTATTTCCGAAATCTTTCGATGTTTGTCATCTGAGGACTGAAGAGCTTCTGTCGAAGACGATGATAAAGGAGAGCGTAGGCACAAAGGAGAGGTTCGACGAGAATCAGTGGCGCAGCTCCAAGAGAGAGTTCTGGGGTGTTGTTGCCGACAATATCGGAAAAGCCCCAAAGACAATGATAAACATAGGATGTGGCTATGACGATAGCTTCAAGCAATTCCAGGATAAGGGCCATCTATTCGTGAATTTTGACCTTGTCTATGAGATACTTGAATGGTTGAGTTCGAAATCCAACGCACGCAGCACCGTCGCGGGGGATGTCAAAAACCTCCCTTTCAAGGAGAGCAGCTTCGACTGTCTGGCAAGCATAGACCTGATTCACCATGAAAGTGAACAGCTAGAACAGCTCCTGACGAGCTTCCACCGTCTGTTGAGACCGGGCGGCCTGCTTTTCTTGGAGGATGTCAATGCCTGGGGTATGTTCCAGTTTCCGAAATCTATTCTTTTGCCCAAGGTTCTCCATAGGAACCTTCGGTCATTCCACCATAACGAATTGCTTCACTCGGAGCATCAACCTGCCGATTACGAGTTCCCGACGAATCCATTCAAGGTCAAGAAGACTCTGGAGAAAATTGGTTTCGTCGGTATCCTGTTCTTCCGGAATCGTTCCTATCCGACCAGGCATGAGAAGTTGTACAGGTTCTATACATTCTTTTCCGACAACGATCGCATTGCGAAGTATCACAACTATCATTACATGCTGATGGCCAAGAAGGCATCGTGACTGAATCCTTTGAGTGCATCTCATACATTAAATCTGCTCGACCGGGGAAGTCGTCATTCTATTTGCATCAAGGCCCTTCATGAGGGTGCCGTTCCCCCCTCTCCGCCGTTCTTCTTGCCTGGAGAGGTTCCCACAGTGCATCCCGGAAATGAATTGATTCACGACGTTTTCAAACTATCGGCAGGATGCTGGCTCAACGAACTGTAAAAGATAGGCTGCAGACGATGGGCAGGACAGCTAGGAGAGCTCACAAGATGGGATCCAGCCCGACGCGCACTCTGCCGAATACCTGCGTATCCTGAAAGGATGAGCGCGCTAGAATCACCTCCGAAAAACTGCTCCTCGGAGCCTTTTTCCCGACGTCACTTCGATGGTGTCATCGGCGG
>JAHIZT010000090.1 GCA_018814355.1 Candidatus Thermoplasmatota archaeon
GAGGTATGTCTTGCCAGCCCAGAAACCAATGCTGGCTGTGGGAGCCGGCCATATCGAAGTCCTGATCAGCGAGATCTTCGACAACGCGGTGAAACACTCAGTCGCTGAATCCGTCGAGATTGATGTGACCGTGTCCGAAAAAGGGGGACCCGAGGAGGGACTCCATTGGAAAATCGAGGTTGACGACAACGGACCAGGGATTCCTGATTTTGTCAAAGATGGCTTCATGGCCGAAGCCTTTGATGATGCCCATCGCTTGTCGAGGGGTATAGCGTCGTCGCTCTGTTTCATGTCCCTTGTGGCGGAGCAGGTGGGAGGAAGGTTGTACGTCGTCGACAGAGTCCTGGACGACCAGACGAAGGGAACGAAGGTCGTTCTGATTCTCGCAAAGGCCGAATAGCACATGGAGGCATGTGTGAACTCAAAAGCCTGGCCATTTCTCAGACAAACAATCATCGCACGAAACTAGACTCCTTCTTTTCCTTCGCTATGGTTTTTTCCGAGGCGAGGCTCAAATACCTTTTCGAGCTATCGTCAAAGTAGCTAGTGCTCTGATTCCGAACCAGTTCCATTGTTCATGGCGGAGCTGGATTCCTCATTGTCGTGGAGAACGCGTCATTTTGAAATGGAATAATCGGGTTCGAGCCAACATAGTTCGCGGAACCCTGTGCAGGAATCCGGAACATCTAAGAAGAAGACGGCATTTACAGACCAGGGAAATTCAGGAAGACATCTGTCTAGGATCCCTCTGAAGGCGGTGCCCCCGAGATGAAGCTCAACCTTGGCTGTGGTCAGGACATCCGGCCGAGTTCGGACGGGTGGGTCAACATCGACTGGCGCCAGCATGATGGCGTGGACATGGTGCTGGACATCACGAAAGTCCCCTTGCCGTTTCCGGACGGCTCGGTGGACTACGTTCTAACATCTCATGTCTTCGAGCATCTGCCGCAATGGGAAGACGTCCTCATCGATATACACAGGATGGTGAAGCCCGGCGGGATGTGTGAAGTGAGGGTTCCCAGAGGGTTCAACGCGGCCCCTTTCCACGTGCGATACTTCGACGAACACACCATGGATCTGTTCATAGACACTGGCCATGTGAGGGAGCCTGGGGGCGGATTGGACCCGGTAGTCATCTTCGACCTGGTCTCGTTCTCGTTCGGCCGCAGGAATCCCTTCAAGTGGCACATGAAACACTACCTCAATATCGACGTCTCTTACGACTGTCGGTTCGGCACCCGATGTGAATGCATCTGGATCCTGAGGAAGAAGGGGGACGGCAAGCCCTCGTCACAGGGCTGACAGCGTCGGAGGCCTATCCTCCCCTTCCTGACAACGATTTGCGCTGAGCTGGAGCCTTCAGCTCACGCATTGCACAGTCGTCGGAATCGACCCCACTGGAATATGCAGCTCCCAGTTCGCGACTATGTCTCGATCCAATGGTGCAGAATCCTGGTTCTAACCAAAACAATGGTTCATCAAAGGAGCTAGGCCCTTGCGGTTCGGGATGCAGCATCATCAAATAGCCTAACCTGGTTCGAGTCTGCAGTGGCAGGAAAGACGATTGCTGAGAAGGTCCTCGGCAGAGCGTCCGGGGATTCGGAGGCGAGAGCGGGAGCCGTCGTTGAGGCATCCCCCGATCTCGTGATGTCCCACGAGAACACCTTTCTCGTGAACAAGGCGTTCACCGAGCTCGGGCTTAAGCGCCCATGGGACCCGGACAAGATCGTCATCGTGCTCGACCACAGGACGCCGGCCAACACGGCTCAGACCGCTTCCGTCCATGCTAAGATCCGGAAGCTCGTCCACGAATATGGCATCAAGAGGTTCTATGATTCCGGCGAAGGAATCTGCCATCAGATACTGGTGGAGGGGCGGCTGGCGCGACCGGGACAGCTGCTCCTTGGTACCGACTCTCACACCACGACTGCAGGAGCGGTGGGCGCTTTCGGGACGGGGATTGGCGCCACGGAGATGGCAGGTGTTTGGGCCATCGGTGGCCTATGGTTGAAGGTACCGGAGACAATCCGTATAATTCTCTCTGGACATTTCTCCAAGGGCGTCTGCGCAAAGGATGCATCCCTTAGCCTGGTTCGTCAGCTGGGTCCGTCCGGGGCGGACTGCAAATGCGTGGAGTTCTCCGGGAGCTTGTTCCAGGACGTCCCTATGGCGGGGCGCATGGTTCTGTGCAACATGGCCATGGAGATGGGTGCGAAGGCCGCCATTGTCTCTCCAGATGTTGTGACTAGTGAGTGGTTCAGAGGCCTAGCCCTCGCGCCGCGAGACTTCGTGACTTCAGATGTTGATGCGGTGTTCGAGGCAACCCAGGTGTTTGATGTGTCGCGGCTTCCGCCGATGGTGTCTGGACCTCATAGGGTGGAAGCCGCCAGGAGCGTGGAGGAAGTCGAAGGGATCGCGGTCGATCAGGCGTTCATAGGCACGTGCACCAATGGTAGGCTTGAGGACCTCATCGCCGCCGCGAAGATACTCAAGGGAAGAAAGGTTTCGGCGGGGTGCAGACTCATAGTGGCGCCTGCCTCCAGAAATGTTCTCAGAGATGCTATCGACAACGGCGCTGCTCAGATTCTCATTTCAGCGGGAGGGACGATTCTTCCTCCTGGCTGCGGGCCATGCCTTGGGTCGCACGAAGGCGTCCTTGGAGATGGCGAGGTTTGCATTTCATCTAGTAACAGAAACTTCAGAGGGCGCATGGGTTCAGACCAGGCCGAAATATATCTCGCGAGTCCAGCGACCGTTGCTGCAAGCGCCGTTAGTGGTAAGATAACCGACCCCAGGAGGTACCTCGAATGAGTGCCAGAGGCCGTATCTGGAAGTTTGGTGACGACGTGAACACAGACCTCATCATCCCCGGCAAGTACCTCGATAGCTACGACCCTGCTCACTTGGCTGCACACGCGATGGAAGGCGCTAACAAGGAGTTTGCATCTGGCGTCAAGAAGGGGGACATCATTGTCGCGGGCGCCAACTTTGGCTGTGGCTCGAGCCGGGAACAGGCGGTGACGGCTCTGAAGCACGCAGGTGTTTCGGCGGTCGTGGCTAAGTCGTTTGCACGCATATTCTACAGAAACGCGATCAACCTCGGCTTGCCTGTCGTCACTTCATCAGATGCCGTGAATTCTCTAAGAGATGGTGAGGTCGCGATTCTTGACATCACATCCTCCTCTCTGACCGCCGAAGATGGAAGGGGTACCATCACCCTCGACCCTATTCCTCAACATGTGAAGAAGATCCTTGACAGCGGAGGTCTTGTTCCCTACATCAAAGCCAAGCTCCGAAATGAGTGATTTCGGCCCAATCCTATTGTGTCCTGGATGAGATCGGCATCAGCGATGGCAGGAGCGATTGTTGAAGATCCCCTTGGCATGTTCGGCATTGCCCTGATTCTCTTCTTAGTAGTCTATGCAATCATCCGATTGTTGACCCACAGGCATTGAACATACGTCTGCGGTTCTGTTGCATTATCAAGTGGTGACACTCAGGTCAACTCGCAATCGCAACTCGTTCCATTCGGCTCCGACCGTGCGGCCATCGCTGGCTCGTATAGGATCATCACAACGTCATGCTGGAACGCGCCGGGGTCGAACCGTAGACCCCCTGCCATCC
>JAHIZT010000091.1 GCA_018814355.1 Candidatus Thermoplasmatota archaeon
CCGCATCCGGGCCCAGACGATGTCCCCCTCGACGCCCGCTCCGTCGGTTTCCCGACGGGTCCACCGAAGGCCGATTCCCTGTCGATCCCAGAGGGCGCGCTTCGTCGCCAGCAGGCGGGAGCGGTGAAACGCATCACGGTAGCTCCACTCCGCGTAGCCCCCGGCGACCGGATGACCGGCTCGAAGATCGACCGTCTGCCCCGACTGCTTTCCCCAGAGGTCCCGGCCTGCCGACTTCGAGCCGCCGTAGGCGCCCGCGAACAGGAACCTCTGTGCAAAAGTGGTCTTGCCGGAACCAGCACCGCCCGCAACGAGTATGACCGACGGGAACGGAAAGCCGCCTTCAATCATTTCGTCAAGACCCGGTATTCCGCTCTCTATCCGTGGGAACGGTGACTGCGCCATACTCACATCACATCCTTGCTTTTGATAATACTCTTGTCCACCTTGTCTATCTCGATCGATGTTCGGGACGCCGTCTCAACAGGCAACTCCACGGGCTCGCCCAACACGCTCACCCTCCTAATTACCATGTCTGGGCCGATTTCGATAGTCTTCTTTGAGAGCTCCGCTATGAACTTGAACAGGTCAGGGTGTTGGTCGCGGTCCATCAATAGTGCGGTCTGGATGCCCGCCGAGTGGACCGACTTCAAGACCTCCACATACTTCTGGAAGAAATTCTTGATGCTCTCCATGGTGTTGTACACCAGCAGCGTCGCGACATTGTCTATGATGACGAAGTCGACCTTGGACATGTCTATCTGCAGGCTGAGCGGGTCCGAGCACTGCTTCAGAAAGAAGTCGGGAAGAGTCTCGATGTGGAACGGCCCTTTCTGGAACTCTGGGGCTACAGCGCCGGCCTTCGTGTCAGCCGCGTGACTCGATATCACGTCCAGGAAAGTCAGGTTGGTCTGGTCCACGCCGTGGAGCTGCAACAGGTGAGACACGTACTGGTGTGGTCTGTCAATCGTGATTAGCAGCCCTCTCTGCTTCTTCTCATCGAGAAAAGCCTTCAACAGAACGAGGTTCACACGGACGAGATTGGTGTGCTTCGTGTTCACTAAGTAGATTAAGCTCCCAGCGTCGGTCTCGATCACAGAACTGACCGTGTGTGCAAGCTGGATGTCCTTCTCGTTCACGTGTCGCACCACCCGTCGAGCGTAACTATGGGGTGTGCTGCATATAAGTACATTGCCCGGACCATCAATGCGGATAATGGCCTGTCACAGAAGCCCCCTATTGCGCAAGCGAGCGCTGTGCTCGTCGGCCACCAATGAACCAGAATCTGCTTTGAAAGAACCTTGAAAAGAGGCCTTTCGCCAAGGCGAATCCAGCCTCCTTGCTGGGCATTATCAACGCCTGCCTTCGAAAAAGCCATTCGACCCGGACAATAGATAAGGAAATCCTTATGTATCAGACCGATGCCTGGGCATTGAGAATGAAAAGGAACAAGCATAACTTCTCTGGCATAAGGTGCTCCGCGTGCGGCAAGATGGCTGCGGTCAGCTCGCCCTCTCCGGTGTGCAACAGCTGCGGCGGCAGGCTCGATGTAATGATGGACCTCGAGAGAGTCAAGGAGGTCGTCACGAAGGAATCGATGGCGAACTCCAGGAACAGGGGCGTCTGGAAATATCAGCAGATGCTGCCCGTCATCAGTAGTGACGCCATCGTTAGCCTCGGCGAGGGCAACACGAGCCTCCTGCGCTCCAACATGCTCGCGGAGATCCTCGGGCTCAGGCGGTTGTACATCAAGGACGAGACCTCGAACCCATCCGGCGCGTTCATAGACAGGGGCATGACCGTGGACGTGTCCCGCGCGAAAGCGCTCGGGTTCAAAGCAGCCGCGTGTGGCTGGTCGGGCAACCTGGCGTCGAGCCTGGCCGCCTACTGCGCAAGGGGTGGTTTGAGATCAAGGGCGTACCTCCCGGGCCAGATAGACCTCGGAAAACTGTACCAGACGGTCGCTTACGGAGCGGAGATCGTGCCGTGTACCAGCCGGGAGGAGGCGTTTGAGCACCTGCGCAAGAAC